>CAWUNX010000246.1:0-6168 GCA_963923905.1 uncultured Methylocucumis sp. | reverse complement strand
AGCCCACGAGACCTCTCTACATCTCGTATGCCGTCTTCTGCTTGAAAAAAACGATATTCACGTTAAATTGAATAACCCTGTGGCTATCAATTGTCCCCTCAAGCCAACCTGGAACACCGTTATCCATGCGTGGCATCAAGCTGTAAGCCGTACGCCTTTTGCGACGGCAGTCAGTGATAGCTCAGACAGTAAAACCTTTGCCGAACTCGACCAAACCGCAACAGCTTGGGCGCTTAGCTTGGTTGAGCATGGCGTTAGTCCTGAATGCGCCGTTGCCGTGGTATTAGAACGCTCTATTGCTTGGTATGCGGCATTACTGGCGATACTCAAAGTCGGCGCCGTCTATGTGCCGCTGGATTATCGCCAACCAACTGAACGCTTAAGATTTTTATTGCAGGATAGCGGCGCTGTTGTGGCATTGACCGACGATAAACAACCTAGTGTCGCATTGCCGGGATTAACCGTGTTAACCGTGACTGAGCTGTCTGAACAAACTGCCGAAACACTGCCTTTAGCAAAGGTATCACCGCTAAACGCCGCCTATAGGATTTACACATCAGGCTCTACCGGTCAGCCTAAAGGCGTTACTGTCAGCCACACGTCGTTAAACCAATATATTCATGGGGTATTGACGCGCTTATCATGGCCTGAGCACGCGGTGTTGGCAATGGTTTCAACCACCGCCGCCGATTTGGCGCACACGGTGGTATTTGCTGCAATGGCAACAGGTCACTGTTTACATGTTATCAGTCCTGAACAAGCCGCCGATGCAGACCTTTTTGCCGACATCATGCAAAAGCATAAGGTGAGCGTATTAAAGATTACGCCTAGTCATTTACGCGGTTTATTACAAGCACAACAGGCTGCGAACGTGTTGCCCGAACACCTGTTAATCTTAGGAGGTGAAGCTTGTGCTTGGGACTTGGTGGCTGATATTCAAGCCTTAAAACCAGATTGCCGCATCATTAATCACTACGGTCCCACCGAAACAACGGTAGGCGTACTCACTGAGGCGATTACCGAACTAACGCCCAAAGACCTGCCTTGCGCGGCGATAGGCCAGCCGTTACCAGGCGTTGGTGTGTATGTGCTAAATCAAGCCATGAGTTTATGCCCCGACGGAGTGCCAGGCGAGTTATATATCGGCGGTTCCTCGGTGGCACGCGGCTATCATGGGCAAGCAGGACTGACGGCGGAACGGTTTTTACCTAATCCCTATCAAGCGGGTAGTCGTATGTACCGCACAGGCGATAAAGTGGTGAGCGTAGATGGTCGCATTGTTTGGTTAGGGCGTATTGACGATCAAGTCAAAATTCGCGGTTTCAGAATAGAACCTAATGAAATCACTTTGTGTTTACAAGCCATGACAATGATACAAACCGCACAAGTCATTGCCGACAATAACCCTGATGATGACCGACTATCGTTACTAGCTTTTGTGGTATTAAAAGCCGGTGCAACATTGGATTCTGTGCGCTACGCATTAGCAGAAATCTTACCCGATTACCTTATCCCTGCGCAGTTTATCGTGTTACCGGCTTTACCGTTAACAAACAACGGCAAACCTGATCGCCGTGCGTTAGCTTCGATAGTTAAACAGCATAGAAACCGTCTACACAAACCAGCGTTGAGCTTAAATGAAGAAAATAGTCTGACAACTGCACCACGCAACGCTTTAGAGCAACAAATCTTGGCGATTTGGCAAACCGTATTAAAAACCGATGCGATAGGTGTAACCGATAATTTCTTTGCGTTAGGCGGTGATTCCATTTTAAGCCTGCAAGTCATTGCCAGAATGCGTAAACAAGGTTTTAAGCTCACGCCTAAAATTCTATTCGATAACCAAACCATTGCTGACTTAGCGAAGGTGTTGGCACAAGAGGTGAAACCTGAGTTGTCAGTGATTCCGCGTAGTAAGGCAAGCGGCTTAGCGCCGTTATCTTATGGGCAAGAACGGTTATGGTTTTTACGGCGACTACAGTCCGATAATAGCAACTATCATATCGCTGGCGGCCTGAGCTTAACGGGTTTGCTGAATCTAAGAGCATTTGAGCAAAGTTTTGCGGCATTGATGACGCGCCATGAGATGCTCAGCAGCGTTATTGTTGATCATAATGGTCAAGCTCAACAAGACGTTCTAAACGGTTTGACTGTGCCATTCCACTATCTTGATTTAAGCGATGTTGCCGCGCCATTAACCAAAGCCCAAGACTTGTCACGCCAGGATGCGCAACGGCCTTTCGCATTGACAGGTTTATTATGGCGGGTGACGTTGGTTAAGCTAGCCGATACCGATTGGCAAGTGTGGTTAACATTACACCATTTGCTAGCCGATGGCTGGTCTATGAATTTATTACTGCATGAATTCAATGCGTGTTATGCATTTTTCGGTCAAGGTGAACCACTCACATTAGCTGACCTGCCTATACGTTACAGCGATTATGCGCGTTGGCAGCGTGACTGGTTAAAAGCTGGAGAAGCTGAGCGGCAACTGACGTATTGGCGGCGACACCTAGCAGGTGCTCAAGCCACCATACCCTTGCCTTATGATTTTCCTCGTCCTACCGAATTGACAGGGCGCGGTGGCGCGGTGGCCTTTGCGTTTAATCAGCAACAAAACGCCGCATTGCATAATCTGGCATTAAGCACGAACACCACACCGTTTATGGTGTTGTTAACCTTGTTTTATAGCTTGTTGTATCGCTACAGTGGGCAAGCGGATTTATCTGTCGGTGTGCCGATTGCTAACCGCCAGCGTTTAGAAACTGAATCGGTACTGGGCTTTTTCATCAACACCTTAGTGCTGCGCACACAGTGTCACGGACATTTAAGTGTTGCCGAGTTGCTAGCGCAGGTTAAGCAAACCGTGATTAGCGCACAAGAACATCCTGATTTACCGTTTGAGCATCTAGTCGAAGTGCTGAAACCTGAGCGCCATTTAAATCGTAATCCGTTGTTCTCTGTGATGCTCAATCATCAAAAACGCGATAGTCGCGTATTAGCACCTGTGCCAGGTTTAAGCGCAACCTTGTTGCAACGCGAGCATCCGGTTGCGCAATTTGAGTTAAGCCTGGTCACTGAAGAAGACCGGGACGGCAATATTCGCGGACAATTTGTTTATAGTGAACATTTATTTAAGCACGAGACGATGACGCGTCTATGCGAGCATTTCTTAACCTTGGCTAGCGCTGTATTGACTCAGCCTGAGCGGGCGCTGGCTGAATGCCCTTTGTTAAGCGAGCAAGAGCAAGCGGCATTACAGCGTTGGAATCAAACCACCCAGATTTACCCTGAGGCGTTAGTACACCAGTGGCTGAGTATCACGGCAGCAAAGCAACCCGACGCGATTGCATTAGTGTTAGGTCATGAAACCTTAAGCTATTAAGCGTTAGAACAAACAACGAACCGCTTAGCCCATTACTTACGTGGCTTAGGTGTAGGGCCAGACACCGTCGTTGGGGTGATGTTACCTCGCTCGTTTGACTTAGTGATTGCGCTATGGGCAGTGCTAAAAGCCGGTGGGGCTTATTTACCATTAGACCCAGATTATCCACCGGCGCGTTTAGCCTATATGGCTGACGATGCGGGTATTAGCGTGTTGCTTAGCCAAACCCTAGTAAACGCTTTACCATTCGCTAGCGGTATTATCCGCATCAATATGGAGCAGCTTGACCTAAGCGAGCAACCAATAGTCCCGCCTAGTTTGCCAGCACTTGACGCATGTTTAGCCTATGTTATTTACACGTCTGGCTCAACTGGACGGCCTAAAGGCGCTGCCAACCATCATGCGGCATTGCGTAATCGCTTACAGTGGATGCAGCAAGCTTATCCATTAACGCCTGCGGATACCGTATTACAAAAAACCCCGTCCAGCTTTGATGTTTCGGTTTGGGAGTTTTTCTGGCCGTTTTTAGCCGGTGCTAAGTTGTGCCTAGCCGAGCCGGGCGCGCATCGTGACCCTGCCCGTCTGGCTGAATTAATGCTGGCTCATGACGTAACGACGGTGCATTTTGTACCGTCTATGTTGGCTGAATTTGTCAACCAAGCCACATTACCAGATTTGCCTAAGCTCAAGCACGTCATGGTCAGCGGTGAAGCGTTAAGCATGGATTTGCAACAACGTTTCAGCCAAAAACTACCTAAGGCTTGTTTGCATAATTTATACGGCCCGACTGAAGCGGCGATTGATGTGACCCATTGGACATGTCGAAATGACGCTGGCTTAAGCGTGCCTATCGGTCAGCCTATCGCCAATATCCAAATCCATATTTTAGACCAAGATTTGAACCCAGTGCCGGTAGGCGTGGCAGGCGAGTTATATATTGCAGGCGTCGGCTTGGCGCGCGGTTATCAACATAAACCGGGCTTAACTGCTGAACGGTTTCTACCCAATCCATACCAGCCAGGTACGCGTATGTATCGCACTGGCGATCAAGCCCAGCGAAGATCTGACGGTGTTCTGCACTATCTAGGTCGTTTGGATTTTCAAGTGAAATTACGCGGTCAGCGTTTGGAGCTAGGTGAAATCGAAGCGGCGTTGTTGGCGCAACCTGGTGTTAACGAAGCAGCCGTGACCGTACATGACGGGCGATTAATCGCTTATTTAGTCAGTAACCGCACAGACTTGACTGAGACCACGTTGGCGTCTGCCTTACGCGAGCATTTACCGGATTACATGATTCCAGCCCTAATCCAAAATTTGCCTAGCTTACCTAAAACGGCTAGCGGCAAATTAGACCGGCAAGCCCTGCCTAAACCCAACTTGTTTACCAAGCCCCTAAAACAGCTATAGAACTAGCCTTAGCCGGTATTTGGCAGGAGTTACTAGGCATAGAACGGATAGGACTGAACGACAATTTCTTTGCGTTAGGTGGGCATTCTTTATTGGTTACACGGTTAGTTGCGCGTGTGCATGAACAGTTAGGCGTGGTTTTACCGTTACGTGCGGTGTTTGCATCCGAAACCTTAGCCGCTTTAGCGACTACCGTTACCACCGAGCAATCCGCTCAACTGTCTGAGCCACAATTAACTGAAATCGGCGATTGGTTGCAGCAATTGGAGCTGTCTTAACTTACGCATGATTACGATAAGTCGATGCTTTATTTGTCACGTTATATGTAAGGTTACTGTGAACAGGTAATGTCATAAGTCTAGGTTTTAGTTACAAGTCACCCGGAAGTTTAATCCCGTTTGCCGCGCCGAGCACCGCAGGTTTTGCTGGGATTAGCCCGATAGGGGCACGGCATGGATGCCGTGCGTCGGCAGGCGGGCAGGACGCCCGCTCTGCCGACCTCCCAGCAAAACCAAGGCGCGCAGGAAGCAGCGGCAACGGGTCGCCTTTTCTTTGGCTACTTTCTTTTGGCGACGCAAAAGAAAGTAGCTCGCCTGCCGGTGCGAGAACCGGCTTAAAAATAAACAACGCGATAGCGACTCATTAAAATTACAAATTTGCTTTTAACAACAAACCTATTTTTACAGTACAAGGTTAAGACCACTGCCTCCCGTGTTATACCTACACAGCTCAAATAAAACCGAAAACTTACTCGCCCACCTCGCGATGGTGATAAAAAGCGCGCCGTTAAGCACGCCGATTGCTAGCGAAGTGTTTTTAATTCAAAGCCAAGGCATGGAGCGTTGGTTATCACAACAACTTGCCGCTGAATTATCGGTATGGGCTAATTATCGGTTTTTGTTCCCAGCAAAATTTTTTAGTCAAATGGCTAAAGCCATTAATGCCGAACTCAACGACGCGGACTATGACCGACACTTAATTTTATGGCGTTTAGAAGCCATGTTGCGCCAATTGGCTAAAGAGGAATTCGCACCACTACAGGCTTATTTATCCGGGGCGCACAGCAGTTTAAAACGCTATCAGCTCGCACAGCAATTGTCGCAACTGTTTGACCAATACCAAATCATGCGCCCTGAGCTACTCGCGCACTGGCAACAAGGGCGCTGTGTTTCTGAGCATTCTAGCGAACGTTGGCAACAAGTCTTATGGCAACACATCCATCGACAAATAGCCAAACCACACCGAGGCGATTTATGGCAAGCCGCCATTGCAAAGCTTAACCAAAGCAACAAAGACGCTTACAGTGCTGTGTTACCGGAACGCGTATCGATTTTCGGTCTACACACCTGTCTCTTATACACATCTCCGAGCCCACG
>CAWUNX010000245.1:0-6199 GCA_963923905.1 uncultured Methylocucumis sp. | reverse complement strand
ACCTACGCAAGCCGATGCATACGCGCTCATACCACCGGGTCTAGCAAACGCAATCATTGACGAGAATAACACGACAAAATCTAATGGCTCTTGTTTAAAGACGTTAGCGATGTTTTCTGTGATTAATACTTTACTAGCCCAAATAGAGCGGAATAACCCCTCATCCATAGCGGCAATAGTTTTATCATAAGCCCCTAACGCGGCATGAATCACGCCATGAATCGCGCCAAAGTCGGTTTTAATCTGCTCATAGACTTTAGCGAGCGCACTGCTATCAGTTGCATCGACTTGATAATAAACGGGTTTATTATAAGCATTGGCAAATCTAGCCAGCGAAGTGGTTATTTTTTGTGCTGGGCTACGACCTAACCACAACACCTGTGCCTGATATTGGCTTAGCAGAAACTCTGTCCAAACGCCTCCTAAACCACCGGCCCCGCCTATGATGAGGTAAACACCGTTAGGCCTATAAGTCGCTTGGTTTGCACTGTCAGGCACAGTTAAACGCAATAGTGTTTGCTTAAACCATTCACCGCGTCTATACACTAAGCTGGTTAACTCGCGTTGGCTAAGCATAGATTTAATCATTGAGTCTAATGAGTCATCGTCACCGGCACGATCTAAGGCTTGCACCTGCCAAGCGGGGTATTCTTGCGCTAAGCTTTCGACAAAACCATGCACGGCGGCGTAATCTGGATTAGGCAAATCTTGCTCTAGCACGGCAAAAGCGCTTTGTGTGATAACGATAAAGCGCAAAGGCTCATTGCCATAGCCTAACGCTAATAAGGCTTTAACAAGTCTGAAGACATAGCCTAAGCCATGTTGATAAGCGCTTTGCGCGTTTTCCTGTTCTGATAGACTCGCAAGGACTAACACTAACTCGCTAAACGCGTAGCTACTCAAACGCGTGCTAAGAATTTCTACATCATCGTGCTCGTTTAGCGTTAAATACTGCTTAGCCGCTGTGTCACTGGGTGCTTGTTGATAAATCCATAACGTCTTTTTCTCGTTCCCATCTGCGTTCCCACGCTGGAGCGTGGGAACGAGGTCAACGACGTCCCACACTGGACGCAATAGGCACAAGTTTGTCTCGATACTACGCTTGTTCTCGTTCCAACGCTCCTGCGTGGGAACGCAGATGGTGTTACTGATAGACGGGTATGCGCTCCCACGCCGGAGCGTGGGAACGAAGTCAGCCTTACCTGCCATAACACTTAAACGCTGCTTTGCAAACGGATAACCCGGCAATCTTATCCGTGCTGGCTTAACCGCACCATATAACAACCGCCAATCGATATGAACGCCTTGCAGCCATAAACGCATGAGTTTTTGATAGTCACCGATTTCTAACCAGTGTTGCAACGCGTGTTGTAGTTGTTCATCTTGGAATAACTCAACTATTAACGCCTCACGTCCACAGCGGCCTTGTAACAACTCGCTATCGTCTTGATCTGATAGATAATACGTTAATTTCAACATTAGCCCATCGAGGTCTTTGGCTACAAACGCTAAGCGCTCCGGCATGGCTTCTCTACCGACTTGTAAGGTATAAGCTATGCTATGCAGCTCAGGTTGATGTTGCTTGATATGCACTAACAACTGCGCGGCAACCTGTTGTAAGCGCTCTTTATTTTGTGCGGATAATAAAATCAGCGCCGGTTGCATAAAATTGGGATGCTTTACATTAGGCGCAAAATATTCCGCAACAATGACATGCGCATTTGCACCACCCGCGCCAAAGGACGATAACCCGGCGATACGCGGTTGTTCTTGATTATTAACGACAGGCCTTGCCCAAGGCGCTAAGGTTTGTTGCACGACAAACGGTGTTTGCTCAAAACGGATATTGGGATTTAACTCACGACTATGCAAGCTAGGCACTAATTGACCATGCTGCATTTGTAAGATGATTTTGGTTAAGCCAGCAATACCGGCAGCGGCTTCTAAATGGCCAATATTGGCTTTCACCGAACCTAGCGCGCACAGATGATTTTCACCATCGCTGGCGTTAAAAGCTTGGGTTAGACCGCTGATTTCAATCGGGTCCCCTAACTCGGTGCCCGTGCCATGCGCCTCGATATAGCTCACGGCGCTTGCCGGTAACTTAGCTTTGGCTAAGGCTTTAGCAATGACATCTGCTTGTGCTTTAGGATTAGGCACAGTATAGCCATTGGTTTTGCCGCCATGATTAATCGCTGACGCCTTAAGCACCGCTAAAATGTTATCGCCATCGGCAACCGCCTGGGTTAAGCGTTTCAATACCACCATGCCCACGCCTTCACCTGGCACAAAACCTTTACCACCGGCACCAAAGCTTTTGCATTGCCCATCGTCAGCCAGCATATACGCCGAACATAAGCCCACATACGTCGAAGGATGCAAATACAAATTCACACCACCCGCTAAAGCTAGTTCGCATTCATCGGTTAATAAATGCAAACACGCTTGATGAAGCGCCGTTAACGATGACGAACACATGGTATCTACCGGCATACTAGGGCCGGTTAAATTCAAGAAATACGAGATTCGATTAGCCGCCGAGCTAAACGAGGTGCGTGGATAAACTGCTTGGCCTTGGGCGCGTAACTCTTCGCCGTATAACTCATAACCGGTTTTGGTAATGCCCGTAAATACGCCAACATTATGATGATACTGCTGAGCTAGCTCAGTGCGAGTAATACCCGCATCTTCCAACGCGTGCCAAGCACATTGCAATAATAAACGCTCTTGCGGGTCGATATTAGCCGCTTCTTTAGGCGGTAAATTAAAAAACAGCGCGTCAAACTCATCAAAGCCTGTTAAAAAACCACCCCAACGGCTATAACTTTTTTGCTCAGCCACCGCGCGTTGCTTATCAGGTTGATAAAAATCCTGCAAAGACCAGCGTTGTTCAGGAATCTCAGTAATGCTATCAACGCCATTAACTAAGTTATGCCAAAACTGCTGCAAATTTTCTGCTCCTGGATAACGTCCGCTAATACCGATAATGGCAATATCGTCGTTAACTGGCACAGGTTTTTGCGCGTGGTATTGTGCGTCCGTATTAACCGCCGTAGCTTGTTCATGACGGTCGATGGCTACAGCCGCTAGTTCAGCTTTAGGTAGGTTGATTCCTGTCCAAGCAGCACAAGCCTCAGGATAGGTTGCGCAAAAATACTCGGTTAACGCAGACAACGTTAAATATTGATAAAACAAGGTCTTAGAAACTGAGCCAAACACCGTATCTAAGCTTTGATTCATCTTGATAATTGCTAGTGAATCTAAACCATAGCGTTCATACGGTGCATGAGCATCAATCTGGTTGGCAGGCACTTTCACCGCTGCGGCTAATAAGTGCTTAAGCTTTGACAATACGGCATCGACTAACAACGCTGGTGCGACTTGCGCGGAAGAACTGGCCTTAAATGTTACGTCTGCTCGCCCTTGCTTAAGCGTATTTAACCAGCTTAGGTTTTTAGCCTTATTGCCATAAACCACTAACACCTGCGAACATTGTAGACTTAACGCTTGATAAAACGCCGTTAAGCCTAATGCGGTCGGTAACGGATATAACCCGGTAGTCTCAGCCATGACCGCTTGCTGCTCAGCGCTTAAACGCATACCACCTTGCTGCCAATACGGCCAGTTAATCGCTACACTAAGCCCTTTAGCTTGTCCGGCTTGCACTAATTGGTTGCGGTATTCAGCATAACCGTCTAAAAATCCATTCGCCGCCGCATAACTAGCCTGCCCAGCACTGCCTGGCACTGCGGCAATCGATGAAAAAGCCACGAAGAAATCTAAATCACAGGCGCGTGTCGCTAAATCCAGATTCTGTACACCGGCGATTTTAGGCGCTAATACTTGCTTAACGTCTGTTGGCGTTTGCTGGATTAAATAGCCATCGTTTAACACGCCTGCGGCATGGATAATGCTGTTAATCTTGCCATAGTTAGCTAACACCGTCTGAATCACGCGCTTAACCTCTGCACGGTCACTAACATCGACTTGTATATAATGCAATCGTTTATGCTTCATCGCTGCCGTGCTCTGCGTGGGAACGCAGCTTGAGCCGCTTTGCGGCACTGAACGCCCTAACACAATCACCTGTGCCGCGTCAGTTTGCTTGATGATTTCATCGGCGAATATCCGCCCTACCCCCCCTGCACCACCGCTAATCACATAAACACCCTCATGTTGCCACGGCAACGCAGGCTGAGTTTGCGGCAACACTTGCCAAGTTAAGCCATAGCGCTGTTGTTGGCGATAAACACTGGTTTGAATAGTGGGTTGCAGGCTGTTTTGTCTTAAACAGTGCAGCAACGTGGCTAGATTAGTTTCGCTAGGCAATTGCAGGCTTTGCCCGATTAACGCCGGATGTTCTAAACACACTGATTTTAACAATGCCTCAACGCTAGCGAACAACGCGGGCGTATCCGTCACGATTTGAATCACTTGATACGGCTTAGGCGCCGCTTGTAGTCGCTGTTGCAGGATTAAAGCGACAGACTGAAGCGTAACTAGCTCATCGTGCTCGTTGACAGAATAAACCTGATAACCTTGATGGATTAACTCCTCAGCCTCAGCCCAGCGTGTCAATGCACCGATTAAAACTAAATGCTTAGCCTCGTAGTCAGGCATGACGGTGGCTGGAATCGCTTGCAGCTGCCAAACCGGCGCCAATAAACTACATTCATGCATCATTGAACTTGCCTGGCTACCCATAGTAGTAGGCCAATAGCGTTGACCAGAAAACGCATAAGTTGGCAAATGTACGCGTTTAACAGGTGCAAGTCTTACCAGCTCATGCCAATCGACAGATTCACCGTTTAACCAACGCGTCGCAAGGCTTGCTAAAGCCTCTGGCCTGGTGCATTCCGCTAAATCGCCTGTTGCAAGATAGCTTATGATGTTTTCAACCAGTTCGTTAGCAGAACTGACTATAAACGCCGCTCGACACGCCATAGGCACGCGCGCTCTTTGTAAGGTATAGGCTATATCGGCTAACGCAGGTAAATCCGCTTCAGGCGTTGTGCGTAAAAAATCGGCGAATTTAGTTAAATACGCCGTTAAACTGGCGGACGTTTTCGCTGAAACCACAATAAGCTCAGGCGTATTTGACTCTATAGCAGGCATAACCACAGGCGCTGCTTCTAAAATCGCATGGGTATTCGTGCCACCGATGCCAAACGCACTCACGCCAGCACGGCGTGGCGAGGCGCGCTCAGGCCACGGCGTTAATTCAGTGGTTAAATAAAACGCTGTACCCGTTAAATCAAGCGCGGGGTTAACCTCACCGATATGAATAGACGGTGGAATTTGACCGTTTTGTAAACTTAACGCGACTTTGATTAACCCAGCTAAGCCCGCCGCAGTATCTAAATGACCGATATTGGATTTCACCGAACCTAAACCACAAAACTGTTTAGCCTGGGTATGACGACGATACGCATCTACTAACGCCTGACATTCAATCGGGTCACCTAACAGCGTACCGGTACCATGCGCTTCAACATAGCTAATACTATCGGCGCTAACACCGCTACGCTGCAACGCTTGGCTAATCACCTCGGCTTGCCCCGTCACGCTAGGTGCATAAAATCCCGCTTTATCGCTACCGTCGTTATTCATCGCTATGCCACGAATTAACGCATAAATCGCATCGCCATCGCGCACAGCTTTTAACGCATTTTTGACGATAATCACCGCGACGCCCTCGCCACCGACTAAGCCATCGGCATTAGCCGCAAACGCTTTGCAATAGCCATCACTGGCGAAATTCATTCCAGGTTCGTATTGATGACCGGCTCTAACAATAGGAAATAACGATGCTGCGCCTACCATCGCTAACTCAGCATCACCGGCGTTTAAGCATTGCATCGCTAAATACAAACCTGATAACGACGATGAACAATTACTATGCACGGCGACACTAGGCCCGGTAAAGCCAAGTTGATACGAAATCATACCCGCGATGGAACCCGCTTGTGTCGCTAACCACGCCGCATAATCTTCCCCTGAAGCTGTACCCGACGCCAGTAATAAATGCTTATAGGCATTATTGCCTGCTGACATAAACACCGCTGTCTTTGGCACTTGCTCAGGCGTTAAGCCCGCATCTTCTAATGCTGACCACGCCTGTTCAAGCAATACCCGATATTGCGGGTCCATTACTGTCTCTTATACACATCTCCGAGCCCACGAGACCAGAGAGGATCTC
>CAWUNX010000244.1:0-6206 GCA_963923905.1 uncultured Methylocucumis sp. | reverse complement strand
GGTGATGGCAATTATCCCAGACCCTGTGCCTAAATCTAATACGCTAATGGGTAAGTCATTAGCGATACGCATTAAGCTGGCTTCAATCAAGCATTCGGTATCTGAGCGTGGGATTAATACGTCAGGTGTAACCATAAACTCGTGTGACCAAAATTCGCGTTTACCTAAAATATAGGCGATGGGTTGGCCTTGTTGGCGTTGTTGTAATAGTTGGGTGAAGGCTTGCAGGTGCGCAAGTGATATGTCAGCGTCAGGCCACGCGCGTAAGTAACTGCGCGGCCTGGCTAAGCTATGGGCAAGCAGTAATTCTGCTTCTAACTGGGGCGAGTCGGTACTTGGGCTTAATAACGCTATCGCCTCGCTTAGTGCGGCTTGAACGCTAGACATGGGTTTAGTCATCACCGAGTTGGGTGAGTAATTCTGCTTGGTGTTCGCTGATTAATGGCTGTACGACCGGCTCTAAATCGCCTTCCATAATGTCTTCTAGCTTGTAAAGCGTTAAGTTAATCCGATGATCGGTGAGGCGGCCTTGCGGATAATTGTATGTGCGGATACGCTCTGAACGGTCGCCGCTACCAACTTGTAATTTTCGTGCTGCCGATTGCTCGGCTTGGTGTTTTTCTTGTTCTGCAGCTAATAAGCGTGATGCTAATAGCGACATGGCGCGCGCTCTGTTTTTGTGCTGCGAGCGCTCGTCCTGGCATTCAACTACAACTCCGGTAGGAATGTGGGTAATGCGTATCGCGGATTCGGTTTTGTTAACGTGCTGACCGCCTGCGCCGGAAGACCTAAACGTATCGACTTTAAGATCGGCGGGATTTATATCTATCGCATCGACTTCATCAACTTCGGGCATGATGGCAACGGTACACGCTGATGTGTGAACACGGCCTTGTGACTCGGTTTCTGGTACGCGTTGTACTCGATGTGTGCCGGATTCAAATTTTAATTGCGAGTAAACATCACGGCCAGATACGCGCATAATCACTTCTTTGTAGCCGCCGTGCTCGCCTGGGTTTTCACTAATAATTTCAGTTTGCCAACCTTTGCGCTCGGCATAGCGCTGATACATACGCGATAAGTCACCGGAGAATATGGCGGCTTCGTCACCACCGGTTCCAGCCCGAACTTCTAGGAAAATATTGCGAGTATCGTTAGGGTCTTTAGGCAGTAACAGCAGTTGCAATTCATTTTCTAGTTCAGTGATTGCTCTATTGGCATCGTTGACTTCTTCTTTGGCGAGTTCTCTTAACTCAGGATCACTGTCATTCGCCATTTCCTTGGCGGATGCCAAGTCCGCTAATGCAGTTTGGTAGCGTTTGTAACACTCGACTAGTGGGCTGATTTGTGCATATTCTTGGCTTAATGAGCGGAATTGGTTTTGGTTGCTTTGTACGGAGGGTTCGGCGAGTAAGCCTTCAATTTCATCAAAGCGCTCGCATAAGCTTTCTAGTTTGGCTTGTATGGATGGTTTCATTGGGTATTGCTTAGTTTGAAAATCTCACGCGCTGCAGCGATTAAGTCATGACGATTATTTTCTGCAGCATATTTAAGTTGGGTCGTTGGGGTATGAATAATTTTATTGGTTAACGTATACGCTAGCCGATTTAGGGTTTCCTCAGGGTTGGCGCCATTTTTTAACTGGTTTAAGGCTTTTTGTAAGGTCTCATCGCGTAGCAGTTCGGCGTTCATTCGGTAGTCGCGAATCGTTGACTGCGCACCTTGAGCACGTAACCAGGCTAGAAAGTATTCGACTTGGGTATCTATGATTTCTTCGGCTTGTTCGGCAGCTTGCCGACGCGAATTCATGTTTTGGTCTATGGTGTGGCGTAAATCATCGACTGTGTATAAATAAACATCACGCAGTTGCTCAACTTCGGCTTCTATATCGCGTGGCACTGCTAAATCGACCATAAACATGGGCTTATACTTACGCTTTTTCAGTGCGCTTTCAACTCGACCTTTGCCGAGAATGGGTAGCGGGCTTGCTGTTGATGAGATAACAATGTCTGCTTCTGCTAAGTGCATCGGTAATTCACTTAAGTCAATCGCATAGCCGTTAAACTGGGTTGCTAGTGTATGCGCTTTATCATAGGTTCGATTGGCAATAATAATGCGGCCTATGCCTTGCTGGGCTAAATGCCGGGCTGTTAATTCTATCGTTTCGCCCGCACCGATTAATAGCGCGGTTTGCTCGCTAAGCTTGGCAAAGATTTGCTGAGCCAGTTGCACGGCGGCAAAGGCAACTGATACAGGACTTGAGCCAATCGCTGTATCCGTACGAACTTTTTTAGCGGCGTTAAACGTGTGTTGAAACAGTTTACCCAGTTGTTTGCCTATCGTTCCTGCATCACACGCGACATGGTAGGCGGTTTTCATTTGACCTAAAATTTGCGGTTCACCAAGTATCATAGAGTCTAAGCCACACGCAACCCGGAACATGTGTCGAATAAGCTGGTTATCGACATGGGTGTATAAAAAAGGGCTAAATTCAGTTGCGCTAATATTTTTATTTTGCGCCATCCAATCGATGAGTATTTGCTGGTCATCGGTGTTGGTTGTGCAATAAAGCTCGGTACGATTGCAGGTTGATAAAATCGCTGCTTCACTAATTTGCTCGACTAATGTGAGGTCTTTAAGTGACCTAGCTAACTCGTCGGCAGGGTAAGATAAGCGTTCGCGTATCGCAACCGGAGCGGTATTGTGATTAATCCCTACGGCAATAAGAGTCATAATGGTTGGGTGGCGTTAAACGTATGGTCTAGCTTAGCTTTTCTTTAAAATACCAGTATATTATGTCGCTGGAATGCAATAAATAGAATAGCTTTTGTTGAAATCGCATTGTTACGCATCCGAATTTAGCGGATTTCTGCTAATCTATCATCCTATTTTAGCTATTACCTGCCAGGATTGTGAGTGTTCATTTATAGACTTATAAGCATTATTGGTATTTTGGGCTTGAGTGCTTGCGCAACGGCGCCAGAGCAACCGACTGAATCAGTCGTGCCCGCTAGTGTACCTGACGTTAAGCCGGCTCAAGTGGGCGATGAGCCAAAGCCTAATATTAAACAAGATGTTAAAACGGCTATTGACCCTGATGTTTTGTTTATGTTGTTAACTGCGGAGCTGGCAGGGCAAAGAGGGCAGTATGAAATTGCTCTGGAAGGCTATCTGGAAGCTGCTAAGCGGGTGAAAGAACCACGCTTTGCTGAGCGCGCAGCGATGATTGCTATGTACATGAAAGATAGCAAAAAAATAAATGAAGCGGTTGCTTTATGGTTACATAGAGAGCCAGATAATCTGACCGCTAGAAAGTTGGCGGCATTATCAGCTTTTAGGGCTGGTGATAAAGCTGTAGCTTTTACGCATACTGAAGCGTTGTTATTGGCTGATCCGGCCGGATTTGAAAAGACGATGTTGGAATTAATAGGCGTTTTACAAAAAGATGCCAAGACAAAGTTGCTTTATCAAATTATGGCTGAGCTTGCGCAAAAGCATTCTAAGCAGGCGACAGTATTTTTTGTGCAGGCGCTATTGGCTATGCAAATGAATAATAAAGACCTAGCCGAGCAAAGCATTGATCAAGCATTAACGCTGCAGCCGGGATGGGATAAAGCATTAATGCTGAAATCGCAGCTAGCTATGGTGTCGGGTGATATGACGCAAGCTAAGAAGGTTTTGCAAGAGGCTATATTGAAATATCCTAAGGATACTAAGCTAAAGAAGATGTTAGCTCAGGTTTTAATTAAAGCAAAAGCCTATGGCGAGGCGATGCAGGTGTACCAGCAGTTAGTTGATGCTGATTCCAAAGACAAAGAAAGTTTGTTTGCCCTAGCTTTGGTGTACATGCAATTGAATCAGGATGCACAGGCTGAGCAAATTCTTGAGCGCCTTTTGCTTGATTCAGAATGGCAATCTCAAGCAGGTTTTTATCTTGGCAAATTGGCTGAAAAACAAGGTGATATTCCTAAAGCGCTGGCTTTATACGATAAAAGTGAAAACGGTTTTTATGGGTTTGACAGTGCAGTGTCAGCTGTGACCTTGTTGGCAAGGCAAAAACAGTTTGATGAAGCGCAGCAGCGCTTAACGGAGATGGTTAAAAAATTTCCTAAGCATGGTGGTCGTATTACGTTATTGCAAGCAGAGGTGTTTAATCAGCAAAAACAGTATCAAAAAGCATTTGAGCTGTTAACGCAGGCATTGCTGGCTCAGCCTGATGATAAGGATTTGTTATATATGCGTGCTTTGATGGCTGAGCGGATTGGTGAGCCATCGATGATGGAAGCGGACTTAAAGAAAATCTTAGAAAAAAATCCCGATAGTGCAGAGGCTTTAAATGCTTTGGGTTACAGCTTAGCCGATAAAACAACGCGTTATGCGGATGCGGAAAAATATTTAAGACGTGCGTTAGAGATACAGCCTGAAGAGCCGGTAATTTTAGATAGTTATGGCTGGTTGCAATATAAGCTAGGTCGTCATGAGCAAGCGTTAATGTATTTGCAGCGGGCTTATGCTAAACAGCAAGAAAATGAGATTGCTGCCCATATTGCGGAAGTATTGTGGGTTTTAGGTAGAAAGGAGCAAGCGTTAAAGATATTTGATGCAGCTATTAATAAAGCGCCTGATGACGAATATCTATTGGATTTTAAGCGCAGAATTTTAGATAAAGCAAAATAATGGATTATTGAAGTGCGTCATTCATTATTTTTAGCGCTGATATTTATGCAGTTGTCAGGCTGTTCGATGTTTATGGCTAAGCCTCAGACGACAGGCTATTCCCGGCCAGAATTAATCTCTCATTATGACTTACAGCGTTGGATGTTTGCCGGACGAATTGCGGTGACGAGCAGCAAGGATTCGTGGACGGCTAATATTGCTTGGCAGCATGTGGCGGAACACGAGCATGTAAAGCTGTCAGGTCCTTGGGGGCAGGGCGC
This sequence comes from uncultured Methylocucumis sp., assembly GCA_963923905.1. Taxonomy (GTDB): domain Bacteria; phylum Pseudomonadota; class Gammaproteobacteria; order Methylococcales; family Methylomonadaceae; genus Methylovulum. The sequence goes on along the minus strand of CAWUNX010000244.1, from coordinate 1,269 downwards.
TACCACGATTGACTTGAATCAGCATGAAATTGTCATTAACCGAGGTGAGGATGAGCAGAGGTCTTCAACTGAGCCAGAAATCTTCATTCAACAGCAATTAGGTGTTGCAGTGCCCTTGCGAGCCTTGCGCTATTGGGTGTTGGGTTTACCTGAGCCGGGGCGAAATTTTCAAGATATGGTCTCTGGGTTTTATCAGAATGGTTGGTTGGTTGAGTATCCCCAAATGTATACAGACGAACATTTATTGCCTAAGAAAGTGATTATTACGCACCCTAAAGTTAAATTAAAGTTAGTAATAGACCAATGGAGTTTTAATGAGTCTTGAGTTTGAGTCTAGTTGGGGTTGGGGGAGGAAATGGCCAGCTCCTGCTAAGATAAATTTGATGCTGCGGATTATTGGTAGGCGTGCTGATGGTTATCATCTACTGCAAACAGTGTTTCAGTTTATCGAGTTATCGGATTGGTTAAGTTTTTATCCTGTTAATGATTCTTCGGTTAAGTTGCGAAAGACTTTGCCTGGCGTGGTTGAAAGCGATGATTTGACTGTGAGAGCGGCTAAGCTGTTGCAAATGGAGGCGGGTTGTCGTTTAGGTGTAGAAATAGCGGTCGAGAAAAACCTGCCTATGGGTGGTGGTTTGGGTGGGGGGAGTTCGGATGCAGCAACAGTATTGTTGGTATTAAATCGATTGTGGGGTTTGAACTTAAGCGTTGAGCGATTGATGGCATTGGGGTTGTCTTTAGGTGCTGATGTGCCTGTATTCGTTTTTGGTTATGCGGCTTGGGGTGAAGGTGTTGGTGAGAATCTCACTAAAATTGACCTTAAAGAACAATGGGTTGTTATCATTAAGCCAGATTGCCATGTTAATACTAAACAAATTTTTTCATCTGATAATTTGACAAGAGATAGTAAATCTATCACAATAGATGACTTTATAGCTGGACAGCACAACAATGATTGCTTGCAGGTAGTATGTGAGGCATATCCGCAGGTTCGTCAGGCGCTAGCAGATTTGTCGGTATATGCGGAAGCTAGATTGACAGGTACGGGTGCTTGTGTTTATGCGTTGTTTGGTTCTGAGGAGCAAGCTCAGTTTGCGTGTCAGGCATTATCTGCTAATTGGCATGTTTATGTGTCAAGATGCGTCAATGAATCGCCGTTGCTTTCGTCTATGAGAGTAGGTGCAAATTTATAAATGGGTCGTCGCCAAGCGGTAAGGCACGGGGTTTTGATCCCCGCATACCAAGGTTCGAATCCTTGCGACCCAGCCA
>CAWUNX010000243.1:0-6246 GCA_963923905.1 uncultured Methylocucumis sp. | reverse complement strand
CGGCAGCGTCAGATGTGTATAAGAGACAGATAAAGATGCGAGGGATAGCATACTATGACCCCTGTTATGTGTAGTAGAAATTTACTCTGACCCATTTTATGTGACCCCTTTTATGCGGCGCGATACACTCGCTATTACGCGTGTACAGTATTGGGTGGGGCGTTTTAATGCAGGCTAAGGAGATTAGGGTTCAGATTACTCGGCGTCAATAGCATCCATGGCAGCATCTATCAAGCCTTGATAAACAGTATCATTCGTCAACATTAAATATTCACGAAGTTGGTGTTCAAGCAGCAGAAAATGTGTATCTATATTTCCCTTGAGTCTGCCGGCAAGATGATCAGCTATCCAGTGTATTGCAATAATTTCAAGCACTGTAGAATCAAGCTTTAAATTAAATAACTCAAGGCTGTGATGAAGTCGGATGGCCTCAATCAGCGGGGCAGGTAGAAACCAGGAACGGGCGAGCAAGCCACCTAACATGGCATGGCACATATTAAAATTTCGTTTTTCAACCTCACACAGTTCTTCGGTTTCATTGTGAAACTGTCTTAAAGAATCTACATAGTCTGGATACTTAGCCGCCATTAGCGGTACCCCAGTATCATGAAATAAACCCATTAAATAGCTAAGATTAGCATCAAAACCTAAGTGTTTAGACATAGTAGCTCCCATGACGGCACTTTTAGATATTTCTTCCCAAAAATCTTCGAGACCTGCCGGTAAGCGAATAGAATTTTTTACGGTTTCGGCCATGACTAGGTGTTGGATTCGATTAATACCTATCAAATTGGCTGCCTCCATAATTGAACTCACTTTGTTAGTTAGTCCGTAGTAAGGAGAGTTAACTATTTTTAATACGGCTGCGGAAAGAGTTATGTCTGCGGTAATTTGTTCAGTAATGTAACCGAGTCGCGGGTCGGGTTTAGATAATTCTTGTTGAATATTGACCAAACTTGTTGGGCGTGGTGGAAAAGCGAAATCCAGGGATAGGTCTCCTGCTGGTTTTTTAGAACAGGATTGGGTTGGTTTAACAAGTTCAGCTTTACTCTCGCATGCTAGTAGTTCATCGACTTTGCTTTTGAGTGCGACCGGGCTGAACGGCTTGACCATATAGGCATCCGATTTGACCCGAATGCCGTTTTTAACGTCTTCAACCTGGCCTTTCGCAGTTAATAAAATAACTTTAATCGACTGATATTGCGGTTTTTTTTGATATATTCACAGAGTTGTAACCCGTTAAATTTTCCGGGCATCATAATATCAAGAATGATCAAATCAGGCTGTTTGGATTTGTCTGTAATTATTTGAAGGGCGTTGTCAGCGCTGATTGATTGTGATAACTCAAACTGTGGATAATCCAGTGTGATTGTGACTAATTTTCTAAGCTCAACATTATCATCAACGATTAAAATTTTTTTTACCATGTTTCGACCCCTTTTTATTTTGATTATTAGGTTGATTTGACAATTAAATAAAATTAATTCTTAGCTTATTACTGAGCAGTTAGAATGTTAATCGTCGTGAATTCAAGTAATCGATGAGACTTTTTGAAAGACTTACTATTCTAAGGGTATTTTTTTGTTCTATCAATGCTTCAATTTGTTTTATGTTAACGGTATCAAAAAATGGTTTCAGGAAGCTTGACAAAGTTAAGGTCATAAGATTTGTTATAAACAGGATACCACCGACCCCAGGAGGCGCATCGTTCGAGTTGAGTGTCCCGCTTTAGTTGATAGCCGTTTGTAGAGACTGTCTGTTTTGTTCTGTCAGTATGTAAGTCCTATAATGACTTGACCAACATCTCAGTCTTATCTTGCCGCTAAATGATTAAACACGGTCAAAGAGTAGGGCTGAATACCATTCAACCACTTACCGAGGTCTATCATGAAGCGATTAGGGCTTTTTTTATGGCTGTTAAGCACACACAGCCATGCAGATGTAACTACTATCTTATCTTCACTTAAAGTGCCTGAGGGCTTTACTATTTCGATTTATGCCGAGCATTTGCCTAATGCGCGTAGCATGGCGTTAGCTGAAAACGGTGTGTTATTCGTTGGTACCGGCGTTGAAGGTAAAGTCTACGCGGTATCGCCGCCTAAGCAGGGCAAGACCGAAGTCTATACGATTGCTCAGGATTTAACGATGCCTAATGGCGTCGCTTATCGTAACGGCGCGTTATATGTCGCGGCTATTAATCGTATTTTGCGCTTTGATGCGATTACCGAGCATTTAGCAAATCCTCCTAAGCCTGTGGTTATCTACGACCAATTTCCAGCGGAAAAACATCATGGCTGGAAATACTTACGCTTTGGACCTGATGATAAGCTTTATACGGCAGTTGGCGCACCGTGTAACATTTGCCTGCCTGAGCAAGACATTTTTACCTCGTTAGTGCGATTAAATCCGGATGGCACGGGGCTTGAGATATTAGCGCGTGGCATACGCAATACGGTCGGTTTTGACTGGCATCCTACCAGCAAACGCTTGTATTTTAATGATAATGGCCGAGATTATTTAGGCGATGATAAACCACCTGACGAGCTGAATAGTTGGTCTGACGTCGGTGAGCATTTTGGTTATCCTTATTGTCATGGTGGCACGATTGCTGACCCTGAATTAGCCGGTAATCGTAGTTGTAGCGAATTTAAAGCACCGACCTGGCGTTATAAAGCCCATATCGCACCGTTGGGTATGCGCTTTTATACCGGTCAAAACTTCCCGGCCCAGTATCAACACCGGTTATTTGTCGCACAACACGGTTCTTGGAATCGCAGCCAGCCACAAGGCTATAAAGTCGTCGCACTTAAGCTTGATGACGCTGGTAATGTTATCGCTGAACAAGACTTTATCAGCGGCTGGTTGACAGAAACTAACCAAGTGTTAGGGCGTCCGGTTGATATTTTAGAGTTACCTAGCGGCGAATTGCTGATAAGTGACGACAAGCAAGGGGTTATTTACTCCGTTTCTTATCGTTCACAAACAAAATAACTGAAAACTGTACAAAATTTGTCAAAGTATTGTAAAGCTATGCTAGCATATTGCGATAATCTGGTTATACTCAACCTATAGAGAAGTATGAGTAAAGCTTGCTTTCGGTCAGCTTTACTCAATCAGATCAAGTAACAAGTATGCAAACCACCTTACTACTATGTCGAATATGAACGATGATTCAGCGCGTTATTTAATCAGCACCGTTTCAAAACGATCCGGCGTTAAATCCGATTTAGTCAGAGCATGGGAGCGGCGCTATCAAGCAGTAACTCCCACTCGTACAACCGGAGGCCATAGAGTTTATAGTGACTTAGATATAGCTAGACTAAAGCTTTTAAATCAAGCTACTAATAAAGGCCATAGCATCAGTCAAATTGCGCAATATTCTATCGATGAGTTAAAAAACTTATTAAAAGACGGCGCTGAAGATCAGCCGTTGCTACCCAAGTTATCAACGAATGAAAAAGCCAGTATCGCAGAACAATATATTGAAAAATGTTATGCGGCAGAAATAACGGGGTCAGAGTAAATAACGGGGTCAGAGTAAAATTTCTTTTATTAAATACCCAACTCAAGCCTTAACTAACTGATAAATCAATACAATATTAATTACTAACAACAGTAACGATATGCCTTGCCAGAACCGTAACGGGTTGCGTTCAAGTAACGGAATTGCTTCTTTGCTACTAAAAAAAGCGCGGTTAGGCGTGGTTAAGTCGTATAAAAATTCGGATAAATCGTTATAGCGTAGTTGTGGATTAAGCGCGGTGGCTTTTTGTAACGCGCCGTCAAGCCAGATAGGTACCATTGGATTGTGATGAATGCTAGGCGTATAACGCAATTTAGCCAGTTTTGTCGCATCGGCACGGGTGATCATCGCAGGGCCGAACGGTAGCGTATTATTAAGCATTTCGTACATGATGACCGCCAGCGAGAATAAATCTGAGCGTACCGAACCACGTTGGCCTAAATGATATTCTGGCGCGCTGTAATTTAATGTGCCTAAAACAGTGTCATCGCTGATGTTCGGTACGACTTCAGCAATGCCAGCGATTTTGACTGAGCCAAAGTCGATGATTTTAACCACGCCCTGGCTGTCAAACATGATGTTTTCGGGTTTTAAATCTTGATGCAACATTTCCATGCGGTGGAATGCGCGCAAGCCTTTGGCGATTTGCTGAATAATAGTTCTTACCGTATCAATATCAGGCTTAGGATGAGCGTCCATCCATTCGCGTAGCGTAGGCCCGGTTAAATATTCGGTGACATAGTAAATACAACTTTTTTCTCTATCAGTGGGTAAGACTTTCAGCACATGTGGGTTGTCTATGCGTTTACCGGCCCATTCTTCATGTAAAAAGTGCTCGATATAAACGGTATCATCATCAAATAACACCGAGGGCGTTTTTAAAATAACCGTTGTTTGGGTGCGTGTATCAAACGCACGGTAAATTTGCGTGCGCTTACTGGCGTGTAATTCTTGCTCTATACGAAAGCCGTCTATTACTTGTCCAGGGCTTAAGGGTGGGGGAAACGGCAGATTTTCATGTCGGCTTAAGATTTCATCTTCTTTAGCGTTAGGGATTTGGCTGATTTTAATGACTTGGCAGGTTAAATTATCATCGCTGTGTTGCGCCAGTGCGGTGTCTAATAATTGCTGAGCCATCTCCGTTAAACTTAGCGGCTGCTCTAAAACGGTTTTAATTTGTTTATCAGTAACAAAGTCATGAATCCCGTCCGTGGTTAATAAAAACACATCATCTTGTGCAAGCGACAGCGTTTTATAATCGATTTCCAAACGCGGCTCTATGCCCATGGCACGGTTTAAATAGTTTTTATCATTGGCTAACCAAACGCGATGGTCACGGGTAAGTTGTTCTAACACGCCGTCGCGTAAACGGTAAATACGCGAATCGCCAATATGAAATAGGTGCGCGGTCGTTGATTTCAGCACTAGAATACTTAATGTGCTGACCATGCCGCGCGTCGATTGATAACGGATTTGACCTTGGCTGTATAACCACGAATTGGTCGCCGATAAAATTTTTTGCCCGGCTTGTTTAACCGACCACGAATCCGGCGTACTGTAATAATCACTTAAAAAACTCGCCACGCAACAATGACTGGCTTGCTTACCGGCATCGCTACCGCTCATACCGTCGGCAATCGCAATGGCAATGCCTTTATGGATAAGCTGCGAGCCGCTGGCGATTAACGCGCCAAAGAAATCTTCATTGTCGGGTTTAATGCCTGCTGCGCTAGCATGGCCTATATCAATGGTCAGCGTGGCTTTGCCCATAAGAATAATTAGCCTATTTCAATCATTTCAACGGAGCCGTCTTCTTGCACTTCTGCCATGTGGCCTTTAGGCTCATCAATAAAGCGCACCGCGACTAAAACGACTAGACCTACACCCGCAATCGTTAAGAAAAACGTCGAAGGCGTGACGAACGATAACACTGTTAAAAACACGACACCGCCGACATTACCATACGCGCCAACCATGCCGGCGATTTGCCCGGTCATACGGCGTTTAATTAACGGTGCCATTGCGAAAACCGCGCCGCAACCCGCTTGTACGAATAATGAACAGACAATAACGACTAAAACCGCTAGCCATAAAGGCCAGGCCGAAGTGATTTGTGACATCACGGAAAAGCCAATGGTTAAGCCTAACACAACTAATGTTAAGGTTAATTTGCGGCCAAACTTATCGCTAAACCAACCACCGCCTGGTCGCGCGACTAAATTCATCACGGCAAAACAACCGCCTAATAAACCTGCTTGAACTGTGGTGATTTGATAGCCAGCATGAAACGTGTCGTAGAAATACATTGGCAACATAGAAACCACGGCGAGTTCAGAGCCAAAGGTGATTAAATAGGCCAAGTTTAAAATTGCGACTTGTTTGAATTTGTAACGGTGAATTTCGGCAATCGGTTGGCGCAACGCTTCGACATTAACATGCAGAATTTTGTACACGTTATAGCCATATAACAGCCAAATACCGATATAAAGCGCTAAGGCTTGTATATCGGTCAGTAAATGTACGCCAGCAGGCGATAATTTCCACGTTAATAAGGTTAATGCGCCGTATAACGGTATCGTCATGGCAATATAAAAATACAAATCGCCCCAGCTAGTGACTTCCATCGCACCGGCTTTTTTCGGTTTGAAATACGTCGAGCCTTTAGGGGTATCGGTGACGCTGAAATAGTATAAAACTGCATATATCAATGCCAAGCCGCCGCT
>CAWUNX010000242.1:0-6274 GCA_963923905.1 uncultured Methylocucumis sp. | reverse complement strand
AGTTGAACTTTAGAGTTAGTTTAGACTATTTGATGATTTATGCACCAACGCCAATCACCACTAATAATCCGTTTAAGACCCGATACGTCACGATTATAGACATAAACCCAAGCATTAACAGATTTTCCCGCTGTTAGTTGTACAGGTAAATTTTTACGGATGTACTCATGGGGTGTTGGAAAATGACTAGCGCACTCTTCGTATTCATCTAAAGCCAGTAAAACGTCAGAATCAGTGAGTCGATACAGCTCGCCATAAACTTTTTCATCGGCTTGATTAGACTCGACAATGCCTGGGTAATCAAGCACTTGATATAGCTTAGCGGTTAAATAGGCGTGACTGATAAAACGGCAATCAGTATCTGAGAAGCCAAAACTATGCGATGAACGTAATAGCGTTCTTAAGCTACCGTAAACAAACAGATAATTGGACAACATAAGACGTATGAGAAAGCGTGTAGCCGCTCTGTTGCGGCTACACAGAAGGGAATTTAGAGATAATCTAAAATTAAAAATAACACGACGGTTAATCCTAAGCTGCAATGGATAACGCCTTTCACACTCGCACACGGCCCCATAATACCAGCAGCCGGTAGTTTTTTAACAAACGCTAGCTTTTTCAACACGGGGTAAGCGCCATTGTATTCAAGAGCTAATACAATAAGTGACGCGAGTAAAAATGCTAGGATGCTGAATTTATGCGGGTAATGCGCAGAGGCCCCCATTAAAAACAACATAGGTCCTGACAATAACGCATTGGTTCTCGAGGCTAAACCAGCTGTACTGAGCGCTTCTGCCGCTTCTGGCAATGCGGGCTGGCCTGCGGCAACTTGTTGCGCCGATGCAATAACGATTTTTTGGTTTGGCCAAATAACTAGCCAAACATTTAAGAACATAATCGTCGCGATAAGCGCACCGACATATATATCCATAGACATGCCGCCACCTTTTAGCGCAAAGATAGCCAAGCCTGACACTAAGGTAACAACAGCCGCCCAACGAAACCACGCAAGCGCTCTCGGTACTAATTTTTGTATGGCATCGGATTTTGCTGCGCCATCCGCTTCTTTAAAATATTCGCCTTGGACAAAGTTAAAGTAATACAACAAACCTATCCAAGTAATGCCGCCTAAAAAATGCATCCATCTAAACAGCATTTCCAGTCCTAAACTGGTGGTAACAATCCCCATAATCTCTACCTCGTTATTATTGTGAATATTCGCGCACACGGTTGTGCGCACGAATGTTTAACAATATCTAAACAAAGAAGTCAAGAAAAATGAATAAGATAGCTTTGGTTTTAAGCTTAATTTTCTTGCGGTGATTGGATAACACCACGTGATACTAAGAGTTCAACGACGCGCTGAACGCTATCATCCAAAGACTGTTCGTGAGTATTGACGACTAATTCCGGCTGTTCCGGTGCTTCATAAGGCGAATCGATGCCGGTGAAAAAAGGTATCTCACCTGCCCTGGCTTTTTTATACAGTCCTTTAACATCGCGCTGCTCACAGGTTTCAATAGGGCATTGGCAGTAAATTTCTAAGAAGTCACCATGCGGAACCAGGTTTCTAGCCGAATTACGGTCGGATTTAAACGGTGAAATAAAGGCAGTTAACGTAATAACACCCGCTTCGATAATTAATTTGGCTAATTCACCAATGCGACGTATGTTTTCGATTCTATCGCTATCACTAAAGCTCAAATCGCTACATAAGCCATGACGCACATTATCACCATCTAAAACAAAGGTCGAAATACCTTGCTTATGTATATAGTCCTCTACGGCATGAGCCAGCGTCGACTTTCCCGAACCTGATAAACCGGTAAACCAGACGATTACGCTTTTATGGCCATGTAATTTTTCCCGATCTGCGCGGGTAATAGTGGCGTGATGCCAAACGGTATTGCTGCTTTTTTTGGTCATAATGTTTACTTGTAAAGATTAAAGTACTGAAACTAGGTGTATTGCCGCTCGAATGCGGCGATAAACGCTTGCAATTGACTCAATGGCAAATGGTTAACACCCGCTGCGCTTTTACGGCCGCCGCCGGTAGGAAACGATGCGCATAAGACATCTGCGCCGGTTTTGTTAGTTAAAGGTGCTCTCACACTAATTTGATAATCGCCTTGCTCGGTGTAAGTGAACACGGCATGAGCACGAGAAGGCGCTAAGTTAGCTAATTCATTGCCAAATACGCCACTAATACGTCTAGCCCAAGCAAGGTCTGGCAAGATATACACAGCAATCGAATCGGTTTGATACTCGGGCTTAACCGCCATGGCTAACGCCATATCATCGGTATAACCTGTCAGCAATTGCTCGTAAACACACTTATTGTCAGCCATAAATGCAAACGGTGACGAATACGCTGATAACTCCCGAAACAGAGCATCAGGTGCAAAATGCAAATCACTTACGGTGGCGCCATAACCGTTATAGTTAATACAAACACCTAATTCGTTTAATTTTTGCAAGTCTTGCTCCGATAATCCTAACGGTTTAGCGGCAGTTTTTGCACTATCGATTAAATTATCACCAAAAGCAGCTGTGACCGCCCACGCACGATACTGACCTGATAAATGCTGGTCCATTAATAAGCTGGTACAGACATTAGCATCGGTATCGATTAAGGTTTTTAGCTTTGGATGCTTAGGAAGCTCTCCGGCTTGGTGATGATCAACATAAAAAACATCGGCTCCTTCGGCTAAAATTCGGTCTAAATCTTGGCGATTTTTCTCTAACGAAATATCCAGAACCGTCACTTGGTCACCCGCTTGCACCTGAACCTGCTCTAGTAATTGAATATCTCGTTTAGGGCCTGTGATTAATTGGGCTTCAGCGGGATTTGCCAAACGATATTGAATTAGCGCACAAATTCCATCAGCATCCCCGTTAAACACATCGATTTGCATAGTATTATCCTGATTAAGTAAGGTTTATGCATTCTAACCGTTAAGCCAAAATGCTCATAGGGTTAAACACACTATTAGAGGTAAAATATCGCGTCTGGCACATAAGACTATTATTCATTCGCTTTACACCTGTATTTAATGACTACTAACACCCCCACCCATTCGCAACAAACTGTTAACTGGCAATATTTTCAACAATCGCTAGCGCGGATTCTACCTAACCAGCAAGCCATCACGCTAATTTTGTTATTAAGCATAGGCTTTACGCTCATCTATTATTTATCTGACTTATTAATGCCGGTCTTTGCCTCTATTGTCTTAGCCTATCTATTAGAAGGTGTAGTAAGCAAAGCGGAAACCATGAAAATACCGCGCTTACTGGCAGTCTATCTAGTATTTTCAGTCTTTTTGGCATCATTAAGCTTTTTATTATTTTTTCTAATTCCAATCATCTCAGAGCAAACCATAGAGCTCGTTCAGCATATTCCGTACATTATCACCAGTGCGCAACACGAAATTGCTAAGTTACCCAAAATTTATCCTAAGCTAATCTCTGAGTACAAAATTAACCAAATGATGTATGCCGTACAAAATGAATTATTGTCTTATAGCCAACAAATTATTTCGCTTTCTGCCGCATCGGTGATTGGCTTAGTCAGTGCGCTGATTTATTTATTTTTAGTCCCTATGATGGTGTTTTTCTTTTTGAAAGACAAACAGTTGTTATTGTCATGGTTTTTGCAATTTATGCCTAAAGGGCAACATTTAGCGGTACGCGTTTGGCAAGAGGTCGATACCCAAATCGCCAATTATATTCGCGGTAAATTTACTGAAGTGATTATCTTATGGCTAGTCAGTTATGCGACGTATAGCGCGCTAAGTTTAAATTACTCGCTGTTATTATCGGTTCTGATGGGGTTATCCGTCATTATCCCTTATGTAGGCGCAACCTTAGTGACGTTTCCGGTCGTGATTGTAGCTTATTTACAATGGGGGTTAACGGCTGATGAATTTATGTACGTCATTATTGCTTACTCAGTGATTCAAGCGCTGGATGCGATTTTTCTAATTCCCATTTTATTCTCAGAAGCCGTTAATCTTCATGCGGTTGCAATTATTATCGCCATCTTGTTTTTTGGTGGTTTATGGGGATTTTGGGGCGTGTTTTTTGCTATCCCATTAGCAACATTAGTCAAAGCCGTGATAACCGCTTGGCCTAGAATTGGCGATGCGTTAGAGGCTCATGAAAGCCGATAAATAAAATTATAGCATATCTGAAGCGTAATCGGCTAAACGTGAACGCTCACCTCGTCTTAACGTGATGTGCGCACTATGCGGCCAATGTTTGAAACGGTCAACCACATAGGTTAAACCGGAAGTTGTAGCCGTTAAATACGGCGTATCAATTTGCGATAAATTGCCTATACAAATAATTTTTGTACCCGGACCCGCACGGGTAATCATGGTTTTGATTTGCTTAGACGTTAAATTCTGCGCCTCATCAATAATCAAAAAGCGATTTAAAAACGTTCGACCGCGCATAAAATTTAACGAGCGGATTTTGACTCGGTTCATCAGTATATTTTTGGCTGCGCCTTGTTCCCATTCATTTTGACCCGCGCGACTGCCTAATAGCTCTAAGTTATCCATTAACGCCCCCATCCACGGCGCCATTTTTTCTTCTTCTGTACCGGGTAAGAAACCTATGTCTTCGCCGATGGGTACCGTTTCACGAGTCATGACAATTTCGCTGTAGAGCTTCTTTTCCAATGTCATCGCCAAACCCGCAGCCAATGCCAACAAGGTCTTGCCTGTGCCGGCCGTGCCAAGCAACGTGACAAAATCAATATCAGGGTCTAATAACACATTTAATGCAAAATTTTGTTCGCGATTTTTTGCCGAAATGCCCCAGATATTATGGTGTTTAGTGCGATAATCGCGGGCTAGCTCTAAAATTGCACTATATCCTTCTCGCTTTCTAACAATTGCTTCAAAATTAAAATCATCTTCCATATATAAGTACTGGTTCGGATACCATTCCGCCACTAAAGGGTCATCTAACCGATAAAACGTCCTGTCTTTTTCTTGCCACGATTGCATCGTCGCGCCATGTTCTTGCCAAAAGTCACTATCTAACGCCATTGCGCCGCTATAAAGTAAATCGATGTCATCTAGCGTTTGATCGTTATGATAATCTTCAGCAACCAAGCCTAGCGTTGCGGCTTTAATACGCATATTAATGTCTTTGGACACTAAAATAATATTAACTGCGGGCAGCTTTTTGGTTAATGCCAATATAATGCTTAGGATAGAGTTATCGGCAAGGCTGCCTGGCATCGTGTCAGGCAATAACGCACTCATGACGCTGGTCTGAAAATACAAGCGACCTGCGCAATCCATTTTTTCAGTTAAAGGATTCGCGCCAATTCTCGATAGCGGTATACCGTCAATGAGTGACTGTTGATTGGTATCGCGGATTAACTCGTCTAAAAAACGGCTGACTTGCCTTACATTACGCGCCACTTCGGTCAAGCCTTTTTTGGCATGATCAAGCTCTTCCAAAACTACCATAGGAATAAACAAATCATGCTCTTGGAATCTGAAGATAGCCGCTGGATCGTGCATTAAGACATTAGTATCCAGTACAAACAACTTTTTATCTGGGGTTGTTTGGATATTCATACTAGTTCCGTGCGTAATCGGTGAGTGCATTTAAGACATCTTGACAATGCTGGTTGACTTTAACTTTACGCCATTCTTGCAATAGCACACCATCAGGCGCAATTAAAAACGTACTGCGTTCAATGCCTATCACTTGTTTACCATACATGATTTTGGGTTTTATCACGTCAAATAAACGACAGACTGTTTCATCGGTATCGGCGAGCAAATCGAAAGGGAATTGCTGCTTAGCTTTAAAGCCTTCGTGGACTTTAACCGAATCGCGGGAAATACCTACGATAAGCGCGTTTAAGCTACTAAACCGACTATAATTATCACGAAAAGCTTGGCCCTCTTGGGTGCAACCGGGCGTGTTATCTTTGGGATAAAAATACACAATAACAAACTGCCCTCGCACCTGTTGCAAGCTAAATAGTTTTGCACCGGTGCTGGGCAACTCAAAATCGGGTACGACAGTACCTAAAGAGATGCTTGCCATAAGATAACCTAGCGTTTTATCGGTTCGAGAATGGCATCGATATTAAATTGATCGCAAAAATCCAAAAACTCTTCGCGTAATGACATTAAATTAAGATGCGTTGGAATTAACACGACAAATTTTGTTGAAAAAATAGGTGTTTGAATATAAGGGGCTTGATAAGAACTACCCGACATTTCTTCAATATCAATTTCTCTAT
>CAWUNX010000241.1:0-6279 GCA_963923905.1 uncultured Methylocucumis sp. | reverse complement strand
AGATCCTCTCTGGTCTCGTGGGCTCGGAGATGTGTATAAGAGACAGCCTAATGCTGATGCAATCAAAATTAGCAATAAGGTTTCAGAAAAATCGAAAAATAACAAATGAAAAAAGTCATTGTAAAGACTCGATAATTTTTCTACCGATTGTCTTAAGATTAACATCATCACCGTCACAATAAACCACGCAGCAATACCGGAGATAAAACCTATCCAAAAACCGGTATATAAAAAAGGTCGCTGAATGAAACTACGCGTCGCACCGACTAAGCGCGCAATAATCACCTCTTCGCTGCGATTATGTAATTCTAGCCGTATCGTATTACCTGCAATAAACAAAACCGCACAAGCTAATAAGGTATTCATTAAGGCTGCCGCATGTTGCGAGACCGCTAAAATAGAATGCAAGCGCTCTACCCATTGCAAATCCAATTGCGCAATATCAACATAAGGCTCGGTACGAAAGGTTTGTAATAAGCGCTCTAGCTTTTGCTTATCGTCTAATCCTCCTCTAGGCAATACTTGCAATACCACAGGCAACGGATTTGTTTTCAATAGACTAATAGCATTGCCAAAGCCCGAATGAGTTTTAAACTCCGCCATAGCTTGCTCTCTGGATATTAATTTGACCTCACGCACATCGGGATTACGGCTGATTGCTTCAACATAATGCTTAGCTTCTGTCTCGGAAACCCCGTCTTCCAAAAATAACGAAATTTGCGCAGTGGTTTCTAAATTGCCGGCTAACTGGTTAAAATTCTTCATAATTAAATAAAAACCACTCGCTAACGCAATCGCAATAGCCAAAACAGCAATCGTCATAATTGAATTAAACGGTGACGCGACTAATCGCCCTAAACTCGAAAACAACGCATGAGCATGTAAATCTCGATACGCTTTCAGTTTATCGACGATTAACCCGCCTGGCTTCAACGTGCGTTTAAAATCGGCGCGCGCCGCGCCAGTGTAACGTGAAGAATTACGACCTTCTCGAGTTTGCGAGCGCTTAGGAATACGTTTCATTGCTCAACCTAATATCAACTGGCCATGATCGAGTTTTAAAACCCTATGATTCATTTTAGAAATTAATGAAATATCGTGCGAGGCAATTAACACCGTAACCCCAACTTGTTGAAAACTTTCAAATAAGCGCATTATTTCTGAAGCTAATTCAGGATCTAAATTACCAGTAGGCTCATCGGCGATAATCAATGGCGGCTTATTGACCACGGCTCTAGCAATACCTACGCGCTGCTGTTCTCCGCCTGATAAAGCCATAGGGTATTTTTTTTCCTTACCCGATAAGCCAACTTTTTCTAACGCCGCTCTAACCCGGCGAGAAATCTCTTGATGACCATAACCCGCAATAACCAACGGCAGGGCAACGTTATCAAAAACAGTACGATCTTTTAATAACTTATAGTCTTGATAAATAAAACCCATCTTTCTGCGCAAATAAGGTATCTGACTTTCTTTAGCGGCACTCAAATTTTCACCATCTAACCAAATAGCACCACGATTACAACGCTCTATCACAGCAATTAATTTCAACAACGTGCTTTTGCCTGCACCCGAATGGCCTGTTAAAAAGGCTAATTCACCATGATGCAAATGAAAGCTAACATTGCGTAATACATCACCCGTTTCAGCATAACGCTTAGTAACATTTTCAAATTTAAGCATGTGATTGATCTAAGATTAACTGACTAAGCGCTTTATTGCTCAAACAACGCGTCCACAAACGCCTCGGCATTAAAATCTTGCAAATCATCAATGCCTTCGCCGATACCAATAAAACGAATAGGAATACCGGTCTGCCCTGCCAACGCAAAAATCACTCCGCCTTTCGCCGTACCATCCAGTTTCGTTAACGCCAAACCCGTTAAACCAATCGCTTCATTAAAAATCTTCGCTTGGCTTAATGCGTTCTGCCCTGTTCCAGCATCAAGCACTAACAACACCTCATGGGGCGCGGTTTCATCTAGCTTATTCATGATGCGCTTAACTTTTTTCAGCTCATCCATTAAATTGGATTTAGTATGTAGTCGTCCGGCGGTATCGGCAATTAACACATCAACACCTTTGGCTTGAGCAGACTGCAAACCATCAAAAATAACCGAAGCTGAATCAGCACCGGTTTGCTGGGCAACCACCAGCACATTATTACGCTCACCCCAAGTTTGCAATTGCTCAACTGCCGCTGCTCTAAATGTATCGCCTGCGGCTAACATCACCGAATGACCTTGGTTTTGCAGGCGTTTAGCTAACTTGCCTATTGTCGTTGTTTTACCGACACCGTTCACGCCGACGACTAAAATCACAAAAGGCTTATCGCTCTTAGGAATCACTAAAGGCTGGCTACAAGGTATTAAGATAGAAAGTAACTCTTGTTTTAGCGTATGTTTTAACTGTTCGGCGTCCGTTAATTGCTCTTTGGTTAAATTCTGCTTTAAGCGCTGGATAATATCAGTCGCAACTTGTATGCCTAAATCGGCCATAATGAGATTAGCCTCCAACTCGTCTAATAGCTCATTTTCGTCTTTTCTAGCCGTTAAATTCGCCAAGACATTACCTAAACCACTGCGAGTTTTTTGCAATTGTGATTTTAAACGCTTAAACAATGACTCAGACGACAGCGCTGGCTCAGGTTCTGGCGCTAATAACGTTTCCTCAAGAGGTTCTTCAACGTCTGCCGAATCTAATAACTGCTCTGCTATGCCTAACCATGATGCCGGTAACTCTTGGTTACGCAGATAAAATACCGTATTTAATAAAGGCAATAGGGTTAAACTTGCCAACACATTATGCGCAACCGCCAAGATGAATAAGCTGGAATAAAACACGTGTGCGATGCCACTGGCTAAGCTTAAGCCTAGAAATAACAACAACCATAACCCTGCTTGCCGCAAGGGCTTAATCGCGCTACGCAAACCAAGTATTGCCTGTACTAACACCATAACGCTACAAAAAATGGCTAACAGCCTATGTAGCCAAGCTATAGCGGTTTGTTGCTCTAATGTTAACGGCTTATAAATACCTTCACTTAGCCAATAATACGGGTTTAGTACCGAAGCATAATCCGCCTCTGGCCATAGCTGGTTATTGCATAACGGAAAACCATTACACGAACTCTCTGCGCCAGTTACGCTAACCCAAACCCCTGTTTTGATTTGCACATACCAAACAAACAGTGTAAATAAAGGTAATGCGATACTGGATTTGTCCTCTCTAGCGATAGTTGGTTGGCTTTGTAAATTCAAGTAAAACAACAACCAAAACGCCATCATCGCGAACAATTCAAATGCGGCATTAAGAACTGGTAATTGCAATTCGTTAATCAGCAAATGACCCAAATAAATATCAGCACCTAAACAACCTACCGCCAGAATGCCTATGATTACTGAACCAGACGTTAGCGCTTTTTGCCACCAGCCAACTAACAAAGTGCTAAACACCAACAACGCGAGTAGCGCTTGTAAAAATCTAAACCCAAGCACTTCAACGACATGAAGAAAACTAGGCGCTGAGCCTGGAAATTTCTCAGTCAGTAGTTGTTCAAACTGAGCCATATCAAGCGGTAATAGTTGACCAAAACAGGTCGGCCAATCAGGACAAATAGACACCGTTCCAGATATACGCAGCATAACCGCCACCATAGCGACTACGGCGGCAACAATAACGCTGGCGAGCGTGAGCTTTTTATACATTGTTATTATTTTTATCCAATTTGAGAAATTCTAAGTAAATGCATTAAATCGTTTTTAACTTTATAAGGGTCAAACCCAGCCGGGTAAGTCATCATAATATTGCCTACTGGGTCAATTAACAACAACAGGCCATCTTGCGGGTGAGCATTTAGCAATGCGCTCATGCTATTCATTAACTTACTACTGAGTTTAACTCGAATTAAATCGGTAGTCGGTGCGTTCAATTCATTAGGACTAACCTGTAGCCGGGTTAATAACGCCTCATCAATCGACTGGTCTGGACTCAATAACTGCTGCAACAGTGCTTGATCGCTTTGGTTTTCAGATTGCCTTAGCCGCCATAACACAGAATCTTTTAGCCACAACTGCTGTGCGCTCTGCTCCGACAATGACTCGGTTATCAATACAACTCTGCGGGTGCGTGACAAGTCTTTGTTCAGCATTAATCGAATCTGGCGGGTTTTTAATATCGCGTCTAAACATTGCGCCGAACAACTCGTCTTATTTATGACATTGACCAATAGCCAATGTCGTTTCAGTTCAGCTATGTTTTGCTCGGAAAATGCATCAAACCCTAGATAATCGTCATATTCGCTAGGAATAGCCGGCGTTACTAATTGACCATAATTAGTTTGTGCACTAAACCAAGCAGGGTGCAAGTATAAAAACCAAGCACCCAACACAGGAATGATAGACAAGGCAAATATCGCGATGATAAAGAGCCTATTCTTTTTTTGTTGATCGACCATAATGAGATTTGAAAGAGTACCAAGCAAATAAAACCGTTAATGTGAGCGCTAGCCCCAACCATTGTAACGAATAAGCAATATGCTGTTCTGGACTTAACAACGTTGTCATCTTCCATTCCCTAACATAACCGTTAGTTTGTAATGGAGCTAATTCAATTTGAAAAGGCAACAAAGCATAACCAAGCTTAGCCGATAATACATCGCTATGCACGACTTGCACCAAAGCAGGCCAATGCTCGGAAGGTTTAGCTGCACCGCTTAACTCAATCCCAATACTCGGAAAAAAGTTAATCCTACCGTCAATACTGTCTTGCTCAGCGCGCAATCCGACATCGGGTAATACGGCTCTTGAAGCTGTCAAGGGTAGCCAACCACGATTCACTAAAACCGCTTGGCCTAAGCCTTTAATCATAAACGGCGTTAATACAAAATAACCCGCTTTACCATTAACAATCTGATTATCAAGCAAAAACTGATGCTGATTATCATAATGGCCTGATAATCGGACGCTGCGATAACGAATATGCTCTAAGGGTTCATCGACAAGTTCAGCAATATTAACAGGCGCTTGTTGCGATGCACTGGCTTCGGCTGAGAGCAATGCCCTTTTTTCATCGGCACGCTGCCATTGCCAATGACTTAAACTTAGTAAAATAAGGCTTAAAATTAGATAAACCAGCCAAATTAAAAATCTGTTACCCATAATCCCTGAACGCTGATAAAGTCATTGGCTAGTCTATACGATTCATTCAAAATAACCGGATTTATATTAAGGCTCTAAACATGATTATCAAGCTTATCGCCATTGTTGTTTTTATCACCATAGTCGCCAGTCTTGCTTATGCGTTATATAAGCTATCTAAAAACAACGATGCGCAACAATCGGCAAAAATTCTAAAAGCATTGACCATTCGCATCAGTTTATCGGTGTTACTATTCCTATTCATAGTCTTTGCGATGAAAACCGGCTTATTGCAACCCCACGGTATAGGTATGCAAATATACACAAAAAAACACGCGTTGACCGAACCGAATCAATAAACAGGCCGTTTACTACTTTAGACGGGGCAATCCAAGTAGGGACAGGGCGTTTAGAGCGCAGGTGTTGACAGCAGGGATGCTGCCGGCAGCCTACAGGGATGTATTTACGGCGTCCTGCGCCCTGAATGCCCTGTCCCTACTTCAGTTGGTAGCCGATAAACAAAAAAAAAGCGTTGTCGATGACAACGCTTTTTTATAGGGTTGTATTTTTGTTTACATAATATAAACAAAAATAAACAAGCCTAACCAAACTACGTCAACGAAGTGCCAATACCATGCGGCCGCCTCAAACGCAAAATGATTTTCAGGTGAAAAATGGCCTTTCAAACTGCGGAATAACACCACGCTCAATATAATCGCACCGACGCAAACGTGGAAACCATGAAAGCCTGTTAACATAAAAAATGTTGAACCGTAAATACCAGAACCTAAGGTTAAACCCATTTCGGTATAGGCCTCGTGATATTCTGTCGCTTGGCATAATACGAATAAAAAGCCTAATGCTACCGTAGCAATCAAACCCTTAATCAATTGGTCACGTTTACCCGCAAGCAAACCATGATGCGCCCATGTACAGGTCACACCACTGCTTAATAACAATAAGGTATTTAACAACGGCAAACCCCATGCTGACATTGGTTCAAACGTACCATCTGCCGTGGGTTTACCATCAATTAATTTGCCCGGACCATTCGTCGGCCAAACCGCTTCAAAACTAGGCCATAAAAATTCTTTAGTCGCCGCGCCAATGCCTTCACCACCTAACCAAGGCACTGATAAGT
>CAWUNX010000240.1:0-6288 GCA_963923905.1 uncultured Methylocucumis sp. | reverse complement strand
GTTGATTTTCATGCTATTACTATAGCGGTTTTTGGTCGGGCTGAGTAGTTACGTTTTAACTTTCATTTGTTTTCTCCGGTTGGCTTAAATCTATCGCTTAACACAATTGCTTTCTACAAGAAGATGCCTCGTTCTTGTTACCGGTTAATGTCAACTTTGCAAACAAAGGTTCACGTCATCAATAATAAAGTTAACAGTTACTAAGTGTCGCGTATGGTTTTAGGGATAATGACATGCCCTTTGTTGGGTAGGAGGGTCGTTGCAATTCACTTGAAATAAATCATGCCTCCGATCAAATTTTCAAGCTTTATAGCGTTTAAGCCTATGAACAGCGGCTAAAAATAGCAAAATCGCCATCATCAACAAAGGCAAGAGTGGTTTATACCAGTCAAGATTGACACCGAATAATAACGCCGTGCGCGTATTATCAACCACCAACGATAGCGGGTTAAAACGCGCCAGATTCGCGAGCCACCCCGGCATTTGCTTGTCAGGTACAAGTGCTGTGCTGGTAAATAATAATGGCATATTGACTAAATGCACAAAACTCGCCATGTTTTCTTGCGAGCGCGCTATTAGCGCTATCCAGCACGATAAGCTGCAAAAGGCTATGCCGAATAACAACAAGCCAACTGCTGCTATCGCTAAACTGCTTAGATTAAACTGTATCTGCGCCCCCAATGCTAAACCCAATAGCAATACTAGCGCGGCTTGAATCAATAAACGACTAGCATCGGCTAATACTTTGCCCGCCATCATCATGGCTTTTGATGCGGGTGTTGATAATACCCGCGCTAAGAAGCGAGTTTGCATATCGCGAATTAATTCTATGCCCGCTTGCGAAGCGCCAAACAAGACCGTCATGCAACAAATACCAGGTAGTAAAAAATCGAGATAGTGCAAACCCGGCGGCAAATTATCTACGCTGTATCGATGAAACAAAAAACCAAAAAACAACATCCACATTAACGGTTGTGCTAAAGAAAACGTTAACGGCACAGGTCGTCTTAAGGTTTTGAGCAATGTGCGCTGATAAACGGCGCGAAAAACCGCAAAAGAAGCAAAATTCAATGGTGTTTCCTCGAACCCGGTTGATGTTTTTTAGACTGGGCAGTTTTTTGTTTGCCTAACTCTGCACCGGTCAACTTAAAATAAGCTTGCGCTAATCCAGATGCTTCCCAACGGCATTCGACAACGCAGTGCCCAAGACTGGCGAACACTTGCAAGGTTTTTAACAATGACTCAGCCTTATCCGGTTGTTGAAACGTTAAACTAACTGTTTGCGCTGTGCAGTGAATAGTCATAGCGGCCGTCGCTTTTCTTAAGCCCTGCTCTAACGCTGGTTGATTGGCTATGACACCAGACGTCTTAATGTGTAGCACAGGCTGTGAATGAGTCTGTACAAGTTGCATAGGCGTATCATCAGCGATTATCCGCCCTTGCTCAAACATCAGCACGCGTGAGCAATAGTGTTGCACACAGTCTAAATCATGACTCACAATCAACAAGGTATTACCTAACTGTTGGTAAGCTTTCAGAAAATCCCACAAAAACATTCTTGCCGATGGGTCGAGTGAATTCGTTGGCTCGTCTAACAGTAATAGCTTAGGTTGATGAATAACACCCATCGCTAAATGCAAACGTTGCATTTGTCCACCTGAATAGCTGCTAATTCGGCGTGCAATAAAGGATTGCATATCAAATTCAGCAATTAATGCCTCGAGACGTTGCCTTGCTGTTATCGAACTTAGCCCATACATCGCAGCAAAATAATACAACAACGCTTTGCCATCCATTTCAGGGTCTAGCGCCCAATCCTGACTAATATAGCCAATATCACGCGTTAACTGACTGGCATGTTTAAACGCGTCCTGCTGAAAAACATCGGCTTTACCATGCTCGGGTTTTAATTGCCCGGCGATTATTTTTAACAAGGTCGATTTACCCGAACCATTGCCACCGGTTAAGCCAATAAACTCCTGGCTTGCCACCGAAACACTCACATTATTAAGTGCTAACAATTGGGGAGAATAAGTTTTGACTATGTGTTGAAGATTAATAATAGATGATAATTCCATTTAATATCAAAGGGTTAATAAATCAGACATTGAATGCATACAAATCAGGTTTTTAACAACTGAAAGGTCTGAATAAAGCAAAAAACAAGCCACTTATCCCTTTTCTGGAAACCAGAACAAATTTTGTATTCCTGTGCCTATATACGCTAAACGGTCAAATTTTTGGATTTTAGGTGGGTGAGCAGTCACTGCCATTAAGTTAAGGATTTAATTCAATTAGAACAATGTATTACAACAAGTAGGTTGGGTTAGCGTCAGCGTAACCCAACATTTTTGACTGATTGTGTCGGGTTACGCTATCGCTAACCCAACCTACAACTGATTTGCATAACAAAAATATAATCGTAACCATTTGAATAATAATGTTTATTTCTTAATTTAATGACACTGAGGGTGAGCAGTGCGCCCTACAGCAACACAAGATAAGTCAGTTAAGACAGGTGAAATAACCTAGTTCAATCGTGATATGACCTATTATTCCAGCGCTTTTTTATATCAAGAGGCGACAATGGTGAAACCAATTTATATACTAAAATATATAAATAAAATATCTCTTGATTAAGCCCCCACTGCCTTTCAGCCAAAGTAGGTTAAATAACACAGTTCAAAAGTGATATGACCTACTCCTCCTGTATTTCTTGCTAACAACAGACCATCAAACATGAAAAATACTTTATAATCAATTACATATACATATTGGCCTGTTTATTGCCTATTCTCATCTTATGCCAAACGACGATATATGGCTAGCTGCTTTGAAGTGCCTAACTTAACTCTTTACGGACGCTCAAGGCTCTTATCTTTACCTAGGGCAAGCAATTATTATCTATGCAATTTGATACTCAAGCGGATATTTACGATCAACGTGTCGGTTTAGGCGCAGCAACAGCTCAGGCTATCGCCAATGCGATTAGCCAGTTAATCACGCCTTACCAACATGGGCAATTTTTAGAAATAGGTGCTGGCACCGGCGAAATCGGCTTTTTTCTACAACAACTGCCTATGCGTTACACCGGGATTGATTTGTCTGAAGGCATGTTAGCGGTTTACCGCGCGCGCTATGCCGATGCAACACAAATACCGCAGTTGATTCAGATGGATGCCAATTTGCCGTGGCCACTACCCGCACACAGTGTTTCGGTATTTTTTAGCTCACGCGCCATGCATCAACTTGACCACAGCCATGTGTTATCGCAACTCGATCACCTATCAGCGCCTACCGGCTCCATACTTATCTTAGGCAATGTTAAAAGAGCGCAAAATTCCACTAAGGCCATGATGCGTAAAGCAATGCATAACGTATTAAACAAATTTGGGCTTACTGAAAAAAGCGGTCAAACCAATCGCAATCAACTGTTTGATGCGTTAACCCAGCAGGGTGCAGAGCGCTTAGCACCGGTTGTCGCCGCGCGTTGGTCTGTTAGCCATGCCCCTATCGATTCCATTAAATCATGGGAAAGTGTCGATGGCATTGCTGGTAATACCGTCGATGCCGCCACCAAAACAAAAATTCTGGACTTGTTAACGGTAAACGCACAAGCGTTATTTACAGATTTACACCAGGCCTTGGAGACTGAAGAAACTTATGAATTAAACGCCATCAAGCTTCCTTATAGCTGAAAGTGAATAAACAACGATAACAAAAACTCTACTACGTCTATAAAAACATGAGTAACCAATTATTAACAGAACTAGGCCAATCTTTAATTAGTGGCAATTTAACTGATAAATCCGTTTTATCGCAAACCTCGGAACAACCGATGTTTAAGATATTACCTAATGCCAACGTGATTAAAGTTGGTGGTCAAAGCATTATTGACCGTGGTCGCGCGGCGGTTTTGCCCATTTTAGATGAGCTGATTGAAAACTTACCGCATCATAAAATGATTATCGGCACGGGCGCAGGTACGCGTGCACGACACGCTTATAGCGTCGGTGTTGATTTAGGGATGCCAACGGGTGTACTCAGCGTCATGGGTACGTTCGTCAGTATGCAAAATGCGCGGATGATTCATTTTCTTTTAGCTAAGCACGGTATCCCGTTTATTGAGCCTGTGCAATTCCCGCAACTACCGCTTTACCTCGCTGAACGGCAAGCCGTCGTCTTTTTTGGTATGCCGCCTTATGTGTTCTGGCAACGTAATCCCGAAATTGGCCGTCTACCTGCGCATCGCACCGATAGCGGTTGTTATCTTATCAGTGAAATGTTTGGCGCCCGCTCCATGCTTTACATTAAAGACGAAGACGGTCTTTACACCGCCGACCCTAAAAAAGACAAACACGCCAAATTTATCCCCAACATTACCGTCGATGAAATGATTGCGATGGATTTGCAAGATTCCGTAGTCGAACCACCGGTATTGGAATTTATGAAAAACGCCGAATCTAGGCGCAGTATTCAAATCATCAACGGCTTAGTGCCAGGCAACATCACCAAAGCACTCAATGGCGAACCTGTTGGCACCATTATCACTGCAGATTAACGACTAACTTTTGTAACAGCTCATGAATAACCAAACTGATAAACGGCACCATCTCAATTCTTTTCTAATGCGCGAAAGCCTCATTGATAAACAAGTCATGGCTTCGACAGAAACAGAAACACCCGTCGTGCGTATGCTACCTGAAACGCATGTTATAAAAATTGGCTCAAGCTCGATAATTGATAAAGGCAAAGCCCTAACGTACCCCGTCGTAGAAGTATTAGGTGAATTGCTCAAAACAGAAAAACTTATTTTAGGTGTTGGCGGCGGAATGCGCAGCAAACATGTTTTTTCTATAGGCTGTGATTTAGGCTTACCGACTGGCGCGTTGGCACAAATTTCTGTCGCTGATGCACTAGGCAATGCCCACATGCTAGGCACGTTATTAGCGCCACACGGCGTAGTCGCGATTCCACCCGAAATTTTTGGCCATTTATTACCGTTATTTATTAAAACCGCGCCAGGCTGCATTTTTAACGGTGTACCACCCTACTCGCTCTGGGAACACCCGCCGGGAATTGGTCGTATTCCACCGCATAGAACCGACGCGGGTTGTTTAATTTTAGCCGAGTGCTTTGGCTGTAAAACCGTCACGTTAGTCAAAGATGTCGATGGCTTATACGATGCTGACCCTAAAACCCATGCTTCAGCCAAGTTTATTCCAGAAATTACTGTATCCGAATTGAAAGCCATGAATTTGGCCACTCTGCCCTTCGATGAAGTGTTGCTGGATGTTTTAAAGACATCACGCTTAGTTAAACAATTTCAAGTCATTAATGGCACAAAACCTGAGCTTATAAAAGCTGCGGTTAATGGCGAACACGTCGGTTCCATTATTCGCGCTGACCGTTAGCCCGACTAACATCTACGCTATAGCAACATCAGAATACGGTTAGACTACTTCTTCCATCGTCACCGGGCGCGATAGCTCAAACCTTGAACGCCCGGTTTTGTTAAACCTTACAGTTAGGAGGTTCATACTAACAACACACGCTGCCAAATACACTCTATAAAAACAGCTTTAGGCGTAGTCCTAAGCGACTGCCCGCTACTATCCAAAGTGAGGAACGATGAAAATGAATAATTTCAACCAACACTCTAAGCTTTTATTGGCTGCATCAGCCCTACTCGCGCTGACCACTGCAACCTTAGTAGAAGCCAAGTCTATGTCATTTAAACAAGGCGCGTTAACCCTTCAGCTTGACCCTGCCTCATTCGCTACTGTGATGAATCGCGCCGGTAACGCCTACAACGGTGTTGACAGCTATGGCCGCCCCAACGAAGAGCATTGGCAACTCGACACCTCTGGTACCAACAACATGGTGTTCGATAACGGCTTAAAAGGCATTATTTCAGGGGACGCCTATCCGGTACGCGATTTATATTTAGAAGATTGGTTTACCAGCGAAGAAATAGCGCCATTAACCGCTTACCAAGTGATGGGAATCTCAAAAAGAGTTAGTAGCGCGACTATCGCTTATAACCTTATCTCATTGCATAACTTCAATCCATTACTCACTGATGATGGCGCCAATTTAGTCGCCATGCACCGCTTGCCGTTAAGCGAGCCGTGGCCTAAACCTACATTTAAAATGTTTTCTCATGGAATAGAGCCAGCAATACCTGCTAACGACAACGGTGGCCGCAACCCACAAAAAACCACAGCGGAATTTGATGATTTCGACCCTGTTGCAACGTTTACCGGACAAATTGGCGTCGGCGGCGCC
>CAWUNX010000239.1:0-6293 GCA_963923905.1 uncultured Methylocucumis sp. | reverse complement strand
GGTTGATTTTCATGCTATTACTATAGCGGTTTTTGGTCGGGCTGAGTAGTTACAATAATTCTACAACCATAGCGCGGCCTTTATAGCCTATATTGGCGCATTCTGCGCAACCTGTAGCGGTATATAACACAATGTCACCTTGCGCTTGAAAACGCCTTAATTGCAATTGTTCAATCAGTGCGTCGCTAGCGCTATACGGATGTCGGCAATATGGGCATAAACGTCTGACTAAACGTTGTGCTAGGACGGCATTAAGTGTTGAGGTGAGTAGATAATCTTCTATACCCATATCTAATAAGCGGGTAACACTTCCAATCGCATCATTGGTATGTAACGTTGATAAGACTAAGTGGCCGGTGAGTGCTGATTGTATGGCAATAGCCGCCGTTTCTTTATCACGCATTTCCCCTATCATGATAATGTCGGGGTCTTGCCTAACAATAGAGCGTAATGCAGCAGGAAAATCTAAACCAATTTTGCTTTGCACTTGCACTTGGTTAATGCCGACGAGTTGATATTCGACAGGGTCTTCAACGGTAATGATTTTGCTGTGTCCCGTGTTTAACCGGTTTAATGCGGTATAGAGTGAGGTGGTTTTACCGCTACCGGTAGGTCCGGTGATGAGAATAATGCCGTGGGGTTGTGTTAAGACTTCTATAAACTGGTTTAACGCAGGCCCAATAAAACCTAATTTATCAAAGTCGAAGATGACACTTTCTTTATCTAGCAAACGAATCACAACGCTTTCGCCGTACATCGTCGGTAGCGTCGATACACGCATGTCTAGTTCTTTGCCTTGAATTTGCAACTTGATACGGCCATCCTGCGGTAAGCGGCGCTCAGAGATATTAAGCTTAGCCATGATTTTAATACGCGAAATAACAGCGGCCGTTGAGGTAACCGGTGGCGCTTCCAAGTCGCGCAACACACCATCAACGCGTAAGCGCACAATGAGTTTTTGTTCAAACGGTTCGATATGGATGTCTGAAGCCCGATAGTCTAGGGCTTTTTGCATGATTAAATTGACGATGCGAATGACCGGAGCTTCACTAGCCATATCTTTGAGATGTTCAATATCGTCATCGACTAAGGTATCGGTTCTTAAATCAGCAAGGATTTTGTCCATACTCGACTTACCTGAACCGAATTGTTTTTCTATTTCTTCGTTGATGTCCGATAAGTTACCAATTTTTACCTCTATTTGTTTATCAAACACGATGCGCAAGGCATCAATCGCAAATTCTTTAGCGGGGTCAACGACAGCAATTACCAGTTTCTCGATTTGGTTATCCACGACTAACAGTTTGTGTTCTCTAAAAAAGCGTACCGAGACCGCATCGCCTAGAGGTGGCTCTATGGGGTAATTCTGCTTATAAATGAGTTCTAAACCGGTGATGTGCGCAATGGCTTGGGCGACATCTTTGTCAGAACATAGCCCTAAACGGATTAATAACTCTGGCAGACCATCGCCACCCGCTTGCTCCATCATGAGCAGCGCAGGCAATACCCCCATATCGATTTGCTCCATTAAACGCTGTACACGGACTAATTCGACTTGTGTCAACCGTCCTTGACTGAGTAGTCGTTCAGACAAGGTTTGATAGAACTCTTGTTTATTAGGTATTTTATCCATTGCCTGCTTAGAGTAAGGACAGTGCTAAGGTTTTCGCGCTTTCATTGCGGGTAGCTCATTATAAATACCCGTGAGTTGTTTTTTATAATCTCTAGTTACCGCTCTCGCATCGGCTTGATCATTGACGACTCGTGGTGTGATTAAAACGACGAGTTCGTTGCGGGTTTTGCTACGTTGAGTACTACTAAAAAACTCACCTACCCACGGTAAATCCATCAGCCATGGGATACCGGTTCGGTTGTCTTCTACTTCTTCCGAAATTAAGCCGCCTAAAACTACCGTTTCTTCGCTATCGACTACGACTGAGCTATTTATTGAGCGTTTTAAAATGGTCGGTGAATCTATTGCTGAAGTTTTGGTTTTGGATGGCGTATCAACACTTTGCTCAATTTCCATAATCACAACACCGCTAGCATTGACTCTAGGCGTTACTTTTAACATAACCCCTGTCTCTCGCATTTCTATCGAGCTAGTTTGAATGGGATTAGTGCTATCGCTGCTGGTGTTTGTCGATTGAGTTGTTCTCACGGGTACTTGATCACCGACTTGTATGCGCGCTTCTTGGTTGTTTAACACCATTAACGAAGGTGATGATAATACGCTAATGTCTTTTTGCTCTGCTAAAGCCTTTAGCATAGCTTGTACATCTCTTGATTTACGAATCAAATAGGTGAATCCAGACGTCGCAGAATCAAGCGCTAGCGAACCTAATATACCCACTCCGGTATAATTACCACCAAGTGAGTCATCAAATTTCCAATTTAAGCCAAACTCCAAATTGTCACCTAGATTTACCGCTAAAATAGAAGCATCGATATGAACTTGTAATGGCATAATATCGATTTCGTTAATTACTCCATGCACAATTTTATAATCAGCGGCGGAGGCAACAATAATAAGCGAGTTATTGATTTCATCGGGGGTAATGTGGATTTCACCGATGCCAGAAAATCCCGCACTGCTTGACGAGCGGGGGCTGTGGTGCGTTGCGCTGACAGTATCGGATTCTGGTGTTGCTTCGGTTTTATTCGATAAGGTTTTGCTTTTTAGCCCTGGTGCTAATGACGGTTTTTTGCTTTTCGTGCTGCTGCTAGTACTACCTGTTTGGCTAAAAATATCATTTAAAATGTCGGCTAAATCGACAGCCTTAATATGTTGTATTTTATAAACATGCACACTACCGCTAACACCGGTTTTAGATTTGTCTAAACGCGCCAGCCAAGTTTTGATTTGATCTAAATAATTCGCTTGCGGCGTAATGACTAATATCGCATTTAAACGCTCTATGGGTAGAATTTTAAATAAATCTTCCCGTGGCCCGCCTTCGCCATAACCAAATATTTGGCTTAATTCTTTGTCAACCGTTTCAGCATCGACGTTCGCTAGCGGAAATAAACCAAACGACAAGCCTTTTAGCATGTTGACATCAAACATATTAACGGTTTGTTCGATATTTTCCAGTTGCTCCGACGTCCCTGTCACCATAATTAAGTTTCTGACCGTATCAATTTTTAGCAACGAAGTGGGCGAGACGAGCGGTTTTAGTACCTCTAGCATTTCTTTCGCGCTGACATAAGCCAGCGGAATAATGCGTACTTGGAAACCTGCGGGCAATGCTGCGCCCGCTAAATGGGTTTCGGTATTAGCGGGCACCGCTGTCGTCGCGGGATGAATTAAATAAGCGTTGCCGCTTTTTACTAATACGGCATTATTGATTTGTAACACCATTTCTAGTGTTGCTAGTAATTCCTCAGTGCTTAATGCTTTAACAGTGCGTAGACTGACTTTACCAGAGACTTTAGGGTCTAGCGTGTAATTTTTGTTTAAGGTGTCGGTCAAAATGACTCGAATTACTTCGGCTAATTCGGCATTTTCAAAATTCAAGACATATTTGCCTTCTCCCGTGCGCTGGGACTTAGCCGAAGGCTTAATCGTATTAGCAATGACTTGACCATTACCGCGATAAATTTCGGCGTTTGAAAATGTATTTTTTATCGTAGTCTGAGCATTTTCCGTCGTAAAGGTTTTGCTGTCTTGCTTGGCTTTTTTAAGCAACGCTTGAGTTTTATTTTCTTCTAGCGGTCGTTTAGCTAACGGACCTGGTTGAAGATAATGACAAGCACTTAAACTTAGGCTAAACGCAGTAATAATGCAGTATCGGGTTCGGTACAGGCGATGGAAAAGAGTCAAAAAAGGAGTCGCCATAAGCTATTGCTCAATGATGTTAGGAATTTCTTCAGGAAAAGACTCTACCTCTTGTTCAAGCGCGTCATTAACGCTTTCATAGTTAGGCTGAGGCTTTGTTTCGATAGGGATGAGTAATAATTCGCGCGTGACTTGCTTATTTTGCAACACCACTTTATCTGCTTGTACTTGTTTTATTAGCCAACCGGCATAATTATCGCCCTGAGTTAAGCGATGTTGGACTTTTTTTTCATCAGCAATCAGCGCATAAGATTGATTAGAGCCCAACACAACACCGGTGAGGCTAAAGGCTAACGGTTGTCCCGAATTAATCGCGTCATGTTGACCTTCTTGCAGCTCTATTCTGCCTTCAATAAATAGTGGTTTTTGCGTAATAACGCTATAGGCTGCACGGGTATCAATAATTGGGCTCAATTCAGGAATATCTTCTAGTTGCTCAGTTAAATCATTATTAATCGGTCGGTATCCTTTTGGTATTATGGGTTTATAGTGATCAAGCCAAGAGGATTCTGCATAAATAATGCTGACCAAAATTAAGCTTGCCGTTAATAGTAACAATGCCGATTTGTACACTCGTAAGTAATACATTATTTGCTGACAGATGATATGTTAGGTAAAAAACTGGCAATATCGGCAGAAATGTAGACCTTATCAACCGGTTCTACCTTTCCGGTTTCTATATTACGTTGTCCAGCAACACCTAAAATTTTAATTTTCTCGACTAATAAATAAGGTTTTGCGGCTTCAATTTCGTATAAGACATTTTTCAACGTTTCAACGCGTCCAGAAAAGCGTACATTAATGCTGAGCTTTAATAAGCCATCAAGCACTTGGTTGGCCAAATTCTCAGTACTGGTTAATTCTCCGCCCGATGATATAACGGCATTTTTAATTTGCTGCTGCATGTCGGCAGTGGCTAATGGAATAGAACGCTGGCGGCTGAAAATGCCCAATTCGTAAACTGATTTTGTGATGTCTGACGTTTGCTGAATAATCAGCTCTCGGCTAGTAATTTTATTTTGATAAATGCGTAAGCGTGATTCCAATTTTGCAATTTCGATTTGGTTATCTTGATATTGAGTCAGTACGGGAAGAACCAATCCACTGGTAATAATCACCGATAATAGCAATAAGATAGTTAATGCTACTGTACGCTTATGTTTTAACTCAATGTGATCTAGCTGCACGGTTGCTATCTACGTGAGTTTCAAGTTTAAACATGTCTTGGCCTGCATTGGAATCTTGCACAACAGGTGAAACAAACCGTGTTTGCGAAAAATACTCTGAATCTTCTAGCAGACCAATCAACGCGGAAGATGCGCCTGATAACCCCTCTAAGAGCAGTTTATTATCTGAATAATCTAAACTTTTTAACCACGTATTGTCGGGTATGATTAAGCTAAGCTCTTGTAACGCGTTAATCAACGCAGGCGCATGATGTTTTAAATCATTAAGCTTATAAGCGGCCGACAGAATAACATCTGCGTGTGCTTTTAGTTTTTCCACTTCATCAGATTTGCCTTTAGCTTCAGACACTTGCTGTTGTAATTCGTCGATACGATTCGATTGTAACCAAAGCGGATAGGCCATAGCGACGATTAAAGATAGCGAGAATAACACAGTTAACGCCTGTGTTGATAATTTTGCAAGATTACGCCGTTTAGGACTTAAATGTTCAGGTAGCAAATTATGTTTGTTGCTTTGCGCCTGCGATTTGAAATATTCGACACCATAATCATAACAAATGGCATCAAGTACTAGTCCCCAATCGTAAAATTCTTGGTAATAATGGTCTAGCTTTGCTTTAGGCAAACACACCAACTCAGCATAGATTTGGTTATTTTCTTTGTTTTTTCCCAGTATCTGCGTGGCAAAATAAGCTTGTTCCCGCATTAAAGGGACATACTTATCTAACTCGTAAGCAACCACTTGATTTAATTCAGACTGTGCCGCAATCGGTAAGGAAATGTTACGACGTAAGACTTGTTTAGCATTTAATAATAAGATTTTTTCGGCTTTCTGCCATTCTATATGCTGTTCAAAAAGCGCCTGCAGTCGTCTATTCCCTTCTTTATGCAAGAAGAATTGCCCTATCTTGGTTTCTGCACCGTTGTTAAGACTAAAGATATGGGCTTGAAAATTTTCAAAGCGCACAAAAAGCTGTTGCTGACGATAAGGATAAAACACGGCCTTAAACCAATGAGGTAGTAATTGATCAAGCTCGTGCAACCACCACTGCCAGTAACGATTAAATTTTTCCATGGCTTATTAACAACGCATTAATTATTTGACGCCTCTGATTTCGCCTGACACTTCATATTGCCCGTCCTCTGGTTCTGTTACTCGTATTACTTCAACTAACGCTTTTAATGACGGTACAAGATTATGATCGGGGGTCACAAGGCGTTGGTGCATAAATCATCAAATAGTCTAAACTAACTCTAAAGTTCAACTG
>CAWUNX010000238.1:0-6349 GCA_963923905.1 uncultured Methylocucumis sp. | reverse complement strand
GGGTAGTAAGCGCTGCTCTATGTCGGTATAAATTGCATTCAGATTTGCTTGGGCGGGCTCAACTTGTGCAGAGACTTCTAGCACTCGTTGCCGGTCGCGGCGAATCAGTTGCGCTAACCCTGGTTGTAAAGTCGTGTCAGCAACAGCATTTAACACCGTTAATTCGCCGTTCGGCAAGCGAATCGGTAAGCGTTGTAAATCAGCGAGAGTTTGGCGTTCGGCGGCAGGCAAACGCACAACGACGCGCACCTCTCCACTTAGGCGTTGCAAGCGTTGCGCTTCTAGTCCGTAATAACCGTGTCGCACTTGTTCGGCGACATCGGCTTCAGTTAAGCCTAAACGGCGACCGGTATCGGTTAAACTCAGTTGTAATTCCGGATTACCTGGTAGAGTAGAATCTAACACGCTGTAGACGCCAGGATAGGCCGCTAATTGCTGTTTTAAGGCTGCCGCCCCGGCTGTTAGCAACTCCGGTTGGTCAGCGCTTAAATTTAATAGAATGTCATACGGCTCATCGCCTTCTTTGACGATAAATTCCAAGCGAGCACTGCCTAAATCGCCGACGCGTCGCCGCCATTCATCAACAAAGTCTTGCACGTTAATACGTTGCCTGGCTTGTTCGGATAATTCTAACCATAGCCCGGCTTCTTGTTGCCAAACCAAGGTTTCTTGCCCTACGAATAACGGTTGCTGAAAACCTTGCTGTTCTAATTCGTCTCGGTAGTTTAGTAACTCACGCTCGACCTGGTCGGCCAGTTGCCGGGTTTTATCAGGCGCTGTGCCAGGCGGTACGGTTAAACGCGCCCAGAATGCATCTTTGGTAATGTCTGGATTCATCGCTTGTTTGACATGCCCGCCTAAATACCAACCCAAGGTTAATAGCATAAACGCGATAAATCCCGCTAAAGTCAAATAACGTAACGTCAACAACTGCGCTAACAACGGCTGGTAAACGCATTTGACCAGGCGTCGCAATGCGAAATTAACGCTACGCCGGCTGTGTTTAAGCCAATCAGGTTCGCGTGTTACTGAGGGTTTGTGCAAATGCGCAGGCAATATCAACAAAGCTTCCAACGCAGAAAACAACAAGGTTAAAATCATCACACCGGCGATAGGCCGCATCATTGCGCCACTCCAACCGGGTAGAAACAAGCCGGGTACAAACGCCGCTATCGCGATTAAAATCGCCAATAGCACAGGCAAAGCCATTTTGCTAACGCCAATTGCAGCGGCTTCATGCGGTGCTAGACTCGTGTGTTGTTGCTCGCTGTGTATACTTTCGCCGATGATAATTGCATCATCGACTAAGATACCCATGGCCAATAAAAAGCCGAATAGCGACAACATATTCAGCGAAATACCCAACAACGGCATACACCACAGCGTACCTAATACCGATGTGATAATACCCATGCCTGCCCACCAAGCGACTTGCCCGCGTAAGAACAACGTGAGCACTAGCCAGACTAATACAAAACCGCTAAGACCATCTTCTAATAAGGTATTGACCCGCCCGGCAAAGGCTAAAGAATCATCCCACCAGGTTTTAAGCGATATACCGGCAGGCAAACTGGACTTTTTCTGTGAGACAAAGGCTTTTACCCGTTCAGCAACGGCTATCGCATTGGCTTCCGCATGGATTTCGTAGCCTTGCGCTGGTTGCCCGTCATGATGCCAATGCACGGTGCGTTCGCTTAAACCGTCATGAATGCTGGCAATGTCTTTAATTTTGACAACACCGCCATCGGGCAAGCTGCGTAGCGTTATCTCGCCAACCGCGACACCGTGCTTAGCTTGGCTTTTAAGCTGTAACACAATGTCACCGGATGGCGTATTAACCATGCCGGTCGCTGATTCAATTGAATGACGCCGGATAGCGCTAGCAAGGTCAGCCAGCGTTAAACCGTATTGGCGTAAACGCGCGGCACTGACATTAACGCTTAACTCTTCATTAAGCTTGCCATAATCGACGGCCGCTGTGACGCCTGGCAATTGCGTCAACTCCTGGCGTAGTGTGTCGCCTAAGTGTTTAAGTTGTAGCGCATCTAGCTGTCCATACAATGCCACCCAAATCACGCCATCATCGTTATCACGTACCGTCTCACGCACGTCAATTTTTTCTAAGGCTTCCGGTAAACCAGGAATTGCATCAATACGAGCACGCACCGTACTCATCAATGCTTCACGCTGATAGCCGGAATTCACTTCGACTTGGATTTGGCATTCACCGGGAAATATGGCCGTGTTTAGGCTTTTTACGCCAGGTAAATCGTATACGGAGTTTTCTAGCGGTATGCATAACGCGGTTTCCACGGTTAACGGCGAAGCATCTGGATAAAACGCCGCAATCTCAAAGCGGTCGGGCGTGAATTTAGGAAATACATCTTTAGGCATGTCGACCAACGTGCTAAGGCCTGCTAGCCAAATCAACGCCATTAACAAGTTGGCGGCGATGGGATGGGCGGCAAACCAAGCGAGAAGTGGTATTGCTGTTTTATTAGGCATAGTCTTCACGGCATAGGCTTAGCTATAGGTGCCACATGTACTTTCATGCCGTCAATAGGCATCTCCAAGCCGGATAGTACAATACGGTCACCGGGATTTAAGCCTTGGTCAATCCATACGTGCTGGTCTTGAAGTTGTACAATGTTGACCGATTTAATTCGTAAGCGGTTGTCGTTATCGACTAGCACCACTTGTTGTCTATCGGTTAGCACAGCTTGCGGTAACACAAAAACCTTATCAAGTTCCCGACCTTGAATCCGGGCTTCGACAAAACTACCGGGATGCCACGCTGTTTTTTGTTCGGTTTGTTGTAAACGGGCAACCCAGTATTCCAAGCCATTAGCGCTGTCAATTAACCCTTCTCTGCGCACTAATGTTGCCTGCTTTTGCATATTACCCAGACTAAGCTGTACGTTGGGCGTGTCGCCAGCAGCAGGTAGTTGTAAATACTCAGTTTGCTTAAGCGTTAACGGCAGGCGGGCTTCCATGGTATCCCAGGCATACACGCGCCCTAGACTTTGACCGATACTGACAAATTGCCCAGGCACAACGGTTTTAGCGGCAATTCGACCGGATAGGGGGGCTGATATTTGACAGGCTTGGCGTTGTTTTTGCGCTAAGGCCAGTTCGGCTGTGGCCTGTATTAACTTAGCGTTTATTTCGGCTAGTTGCGGTTCATGTAACGATAAAGGTGTGGCTTGGCCTTGTCCCAATACTTGCCATTCTCGTTTTGCTTGTAGCGCGGCGGCTTGTTCTTCAGCTTTTTGCCGTTGTATTTCTGCCATACGTGCGCGGGCTTGTACTATCGCTAAGTCGTAGTGACTCGGCTCAATTTGCACTAACACTTGCCCAGCTTTAACGATGCCGCCCACTAAAAACTCAGGATTTACGGATATGACTTTACCTTGAACCGATGCTGATAATTCCGCTTCATGCACGGCTTGTAGCAAGCCTTGACTAGCGATAGGCAAACGTAACCTGCTGGCAGCAGCGATTACGACCTGAACTTCCGGAGTGTTAGCAGGTTCGACGACAGTGTGCACCGGGTGCTGTTGGGCTAATAGCCAGCTTGCCGCTCCGGCTATCGATAACAGCAAAATGGGTCCTAAAAAACTGAATGTACGACGTTGTTTGACCGTCACGTCTTAAGTCCTAATGAGTCTGATTAAACGAAGTAATAAAGAAATATCGAATACGAACTGGCTCTAGCAGACATAGGATGATGAGTAACGAAGCGCATCGCTCGCGTTACTCACGATGCGCCTCCTTGCGTCGGTAGCTCATATTTATACCTTATTGAAATATATGATTTATTGGTGTGTAGATTGGATTGGCGATAGCGTAACCCAACATTTATCATTCCCATCTTGTTTGGTTACGCTAACGCAACCTACGGAAGAATATTTCACAATACATAAGCCATTGATTGTTTAACTATATTCCTTAACTTAATGTCAGTGAGGTACACTCCAAGAGTAAGCTCCGCCTTATTCAGTCACATCCCCGCCCAAAGCTAAGTACAAACCGACTCGATTTTGCAATGCTTGTAAATGTGCGGCTAGCCGCGCCGTTTGCGAGCTTAATGTATTTCTATAGCTGTCCAACAAGGTCAGAACATCGGCTTTGCCATTACGGTAAGCCTGTATCGCTAAGGTTCGATTGGTATCAGTTTTAGCGACGACGTTGGTTAATGCCTGCACTTGTGCTAGCAACGCTTGTTCTGCCGCTAGGCTTTGCTCAACTTGAGCGCAAGCTTCTAATACCGTTTGTTGATAAATCGCTACCGATTCGGTCACGGCCGCTGTTTGTGCATCTATATCGGCTTGTAGTTGCCCACCTGCGTACAAGGGCTGGCTTAAGCCTAAAGCTAAATTCCAAGCAATAACGCGCGGGTCCGATAAATTAGCCAAGGCTTCGGCCGCGCTACCCGAAGATGCTGTTAATTGAATTTGCGGTAAACGGGCTTTATTGGCTGCTGCGAGGTGTTGATCGGCTGCTTGCAATCTAGCAAACGCAGCTAGAATG
Source organism: uncultured Methylocucumis sp. (assembly GCA_963923905.1). Lineage (GTDB taxonomy): Bacteria > Pseudomonadota > Gammaproteobacteria > Methylococcales > Methylomonadaceae > Methylovulum. Next base: position 1,819 of record CAWUNX010000238.1, on the reverse strand, counting down.
TCGGGACGTCGATGCAGTAATTGTGCTGGTAAACCTACGGGTAACATTGTCGGAACGTCAGGTAATTGTTGACATTGAGTTTGCTGTCCAGATGGATAGGTGCCTAGTAATATTTGCAAACGACGTAGCGCAAGGTGTTGGTCGTTATAAGCTAATTGCAGCTCTGCTTCGGCATCACTTAAATCGGTTAATGCCAAGCTTAAATCTAAGCCGTCGGCAATGCCTAAATCAAACCGCCCGCGCAATAACGCTACTAAACGCCGCCGCTCAGTAATAGAGACTTGCGCAACATGTCCGCGTTGTCTGGCTTCGGCTAATTCAAAACAAGCCGTAACAGTAGCGGCGGCCAATGACAAACGCGCGCCTTGCCAATCACTAGCCAATGCTTCGGCGTTGAATTGGGCGGCGTCGCGTAAATGGCTTATACGCCCCCAAACATCCCATTCCCAACTTAATGTAAACGGCACCGATACACCAGCGCCATTTCGCTCGTGGTCTGCATTTAACGTGGGATTGGCGAAAAGCTGTGGTTTACGCGCCGCCTCTTCTTTGCGCACTAAAGCCTTCGCTTGTGCAACGCGGGCGGCTGCCGCGTGTAAATCCTTATTATGCGCTAATGCCTCATTGACTAATGGGTTTAACTCTGGTGCGTCAAAACTATTCAGCCATTGCGTAACGGGTTCTGAAGGTACTTGTTTGGACAAAGCCAGCCAGGTGTTGGGTAATACGGTCGCAGTTGTTTCGGGTTTGCGTTCAGGCAGCACCTGACACGCAGTGAGCAGCCACGTTAGCACTAGTAACCAGAATTTATTGCTCATCAGCATTAATCTGCTAGTCTCGTGCATAACGCCGATAACGCAGCTAACAGGCCAGCATCACGGATGATTTCGTTGTGATTAGCCGCTATGCGGTTTGAGGCTTGCACAATGCACTCTGTCGTTTGCTCGATACAGTCTTGTGCGAGCAGTGATGCATGACCAGCATCCTCTGACCACCAGCAATATACGGCTGTTTTTATTGGCTCAAAGTGGCAATGCCTGCTTAACGCGCTTAAATGCTGAAATACCGCTAAGCCTTGACTGATTTCATGGGCTGTTAACACATTACCCAAGTTGGGATGGTTGGCTTGTAACCATGCGGCTAGCTGTTCAGCGTCAGTGAATTCAGGTAAACAATCAGCACTGGAAAATTCTTTGGCAAACGCATGTAAAAGCTCGTTGGTTTGCTCTACGTTATCATCGTCAAAGCCCGGCACAAAGCTGTCAATAAGCGCGATAAAACGCACAGTACGTCCCATGTGCTCTAAGGCCTTCGCAGTCAACAATGCCAAGGCCCCGCCTAATGACCAACCTAGCAAGCATAAGTGGCCTTGAGGTTGTTGCAGATTAATAGCCGTAGCGTAATCATCTGCTAGCGCATTGAGCGATGTGGCGTGGTTTAAGCGGGTATAGGCTAAACCATAGACAGGTCGTTGTGCTGCTAATTCCTGCGCTAAGGTTTGATAGGCAAAGACATGACCACCTGCGGGATGAAAGCAAAACAACGGTGTGGCGGAGCTTTTATGAGCATTTAATGGCACTATTAAAGGCGGTTTAGCATTGTTGTTAAGATTAGCCGCGAGTTCTGCGATGCTTGGATGAGCTAATAGCTGAGCTAATGGCAAGACTAAATTTAAGCGCCGTTGGCATTCGCTAACTAAACGCATCGCCAACAACGAATGCCCACCCAGCGCAAAAAAATTATCGTCGACGCCAATATCGGCTGCGCCTAACACGTCTTGCCAAATCGTAGCGAGCTGAAGTTCCAACTCAGTACTGGG
>CAWUNX010000237.1:0-6351 GCA_963923905.1 uncultured Methylocucumis sp. | reverse complement strand
TCACCCTTCTTAAATTTTAAGACTGGGGGTTTTAAATTTCGGAAATAGCCTAATTTCTTCGCCATGCATTAGGTCTGCTTCTAAATGCACAGCCACCCAACGACGTTGTTTTTTGTTTAAATTTAACCGTGCAAACATATCAACACCTTCTTGCTGTAGATGTTTAGCAATATTTTCAAAAACATAAATCGCGCCTAAATAGGCATAAATCGTGTCGCCTAAATTGAACCAGTTATGATGAAAATCCAGCACTGACTGCGGGATGGTTTCAGAAACTTCGCCGCCTAAGGCTCTTAAGTCTTCTTGTGCCAAAATATAATGACCTTTTTCCTCGCTCACCATGCGGGTAAAAAATGCTTTTAAAACATCATCATGCGCTAAGTCGCCGGCATGTTGAATCATTTCGCCGCTACGCCCGGTGTAATGAAACATGGTGTTCAAAAACTGTTTATATTGCTCTAAATCAAAACCATCTTCCCCCATAAATGGCCTAAAGGCGTTGGCGGCTTGCAACGACATGGCTTCTAGTTCTGGAATAGGGCGACGTTCTTCGACTGCTGCTAACATAAATTACCTCATTGTTATTCAATATTAATGACATGGAAATGCGTTAATCTAACGCTCTTCTTTAACCAGAAACGATACAAAAAACTTGACCACATAATGTAAAATGACCAAGTTCGGAGTTGATGATTTACGCAACTCATCCCCGATAAATTACTTGTCCATCATGACACTTATGTTAAAAATTTTGTTAAATGGATATGATTGCCAGTATTTGTCTCATGGTACTCATATAAGTCCATATAATGCTTAACTAAATAAACACCTAACCCACCGACAGGGCGCTCTTCAATAGACAAAGTTAAATCTGGGTCTTTAAGTAAAAATGGATTATACCGTGCGGCGTCATCGGTAATATCGAGCACAAGCTGCTCTGAATTCGTGTTAATGGTAACATCAATCAATCCACTACTGCCGTTGGCATAACCATACTCTATGGTATTGACGATTAACTCTTCCAATGACAAATTGATTTGCATTATTAAGGCGTCAGGCCAGCCTTGTTGTATGCCAAAATCGGCTATAGCATCGGCAAACTCAGGTAGCTGTTCTATTGAATTAACCAGTTGATAATTAAACCTGCTGCTCGTATTTTGCATCGGCTTAACCCTGCCCGGCCCATTTTAATGCTAATAGCGTAATATCATCCGATTGCTCCGCACCTAGCGTAAAAGCGCTGACATCATCTAGTACAGCTCTCACCATTTGTTCAGCATTCCCTTGAGTCAAACCGGTTAGCAATGCTTGTAAACGATTTTCGCCATAAGCCTGTTGCTCAGTGTTCATCGCTTCGCTAATACCATCGGTGTACAACAATACGCTATCACCGGGTTTAAGCATTAGGCTTTGTTGTTTAAACTGGGCAAAGTCAAAAATACCTAACGCCATACCCGAATCCCCTGTCAGCATAACAACTTCATTATTCGCGAGTATATGCATGGGGGGATTATGCCCAGCAAAGCTGTAGCATAACAATCCTGTCTTCGTATCCAATGTCGCAACGAATAACGTCACAAACATCGCGGCATCATTGTCTCGGCACAACTCTGGATTTAAAGCCGCTAAAATTTTCTCTGGCTGTTGATAATGTTTAGCCATTGCGCGTATCAAGGTTTTGACCATCACCATAAATAACGCGGCTGGCACGCCTTTATCCGATACATCGCCAATCACCAGTAACAAGGTATCGGCGTCTAATTGAAAAAAATCGTAAAAATCACCACTGACTTCACGCGCTGGCTCCATAAAAGCAAACACATCTATGTTATAGCCCTCGCTAAAGCGGGGAAATACAGTAGATAACATCCCCATTTGAATACTTCGCGATAACTTTAACGACTCTTGCAAACGCTCTTGCGCCACGCGTTCATGAATGAGCTGCACTCGGCCTAACGCTACGGCAATCTGGGTCGCTAATAAGTTAATAATCTTAGCCTCGCCAGCGCTAAAATGAATAACCACAGAACTAACAATCATTAATAAGCCCAAGCGTTTGTCACGATTGCATAGCGGTGCGCATAACATCGACGCAATCCCAGTTAAGCTACCCGCATTCGCTTGAAAGCGTGGATCATGATGCACTGAATTGACAATTTCAGCATTACTGGTTGCTAAGACTTGTTGGCTAATACCGTCTATTTCGGTCATAAGCTGACCTGTTTGGTACAGTTCACCTAAGCTCGCCACGACCTGAAACTGCTGTTTATCTTCATGATGCAATAACACCGCTAAACTTAATTCATAAGTAGCAGGTAACAAGCGGCGCGCCTCTTCTAAGGCTAATTTAGATAAATCATCAATATCTAAACACGCAGCGATTTTTTCGCCAAGCTCATACAATAATGTCAGCTCTTTATATTTCGCCAAGGTTTCTTGTGCTAAGGCTTTTGCTTCCACTTCCTTTTGTGCGCAATAAGCGATTAATGCCGCTAATACCTTGGCATCATCAAGCTCACGACCGCTGACCCAGCCCAAAACGTGATTAGATTCAAATAAAATTGGCACGCGTTGGTAATCGTGAAGCTCGCCCAATAAACACAAACCTTCAGCATCTACAACGGCTAAATCATTATGTAACGCACAAAAGGCATTGATAAGCTTTGCGCTAGGGCCTTTTTGGCATAATTTTTTGAGCTTTATATCTTGGTTCATAGTTTAGCTTAATAATGTAAAAAAAGTCTTATCCAAGCCATGCGCTAAGCGCAATTGTTTAACTAATTCACATTTTTCAGCGAGTTTTTGTTCTGCAAGCACTAAATCGGGAACAAATGCTATCGCGGTAAGAATCGCTTGCTCAGTATTACTAGCCCAATGCGCGTCATAACCTAAATCGATGAGCCGTGTTAACCAAAGCTGGCCCCGCTCTTCTACGGGATCAAATACTAAGATTTTTTTACGATGAATCTTATTCAACACGTTATACACGGCTTCTAATAATTCATGCTCCTTTACCGGCTTGGTTAAATAGCATTCGATACCTAGTTGTTCGGCTAACAGTTTATCTTCCGCAATAGTATGTAAAATGATAGGTATTGCTAAGGTTGATGGATCGGAATGCAATCTGGCACTAACAGCAAAGCCATTTAAATGCGGCATTTTGACGTCGAGAATAATTAAATCAGGCATCGCTTGTTTGATTTTAGTCAAACCTTCTTCACCGCTACCCGCTTCTCGTATCGTAAAATTTTCCGCACTGAGCTCTTGCCGTAAAAATTGCCGGATATTAGGGTCATCATCCACGACTAAAATATCAGCCACGCCAGCATCAGGCTTTTGCCTACCCGCCAGCTTAGCAATTAAACCCGCATCTAAACTCGCCCAATCGCTGTGCCATACAAAGCTGGCTTCGTCGCCATCCTTTGACGTCACTAAAAATTCTGTCGCGCATGTTGTGGGCAAGGCTAATGAAAAATAAAAGATACTGCCTACGCCTAACGTACTTTCAAGCCATAACCGCCCACCGTGATGCTCGATAATTTCTTTACATATCGGTAAGCCTAAGCCGGTACCTTTAGGTTTATCGGTTAAGGTATCGCCGACTTGCTTGAATTTTTCAAACACTAAAGGCTGGTCTTCTGGCTTAATGCCACAGCCGGTATCGACAATACTGATAATTAATTCATCACCGACATGCTCAGCTTTACACGTGACGCTACCTTGCTCGGTAAATTTAACGGCATTGGAGATTAAATTAATCACCACTTGTATCAACCTATCTCTATCGCCGATAAATAACGGTAATGACTCTGGCAGCTCTTTACGCAATACAACGGGTTTATGCTCAAATAGCGCAGTAGTCGCTGCAATGGCTCTATCAATAATATCGGCAATGGCTAGCTCACGCATAGCCCAATCAGTACGCCCGGCTTCCATTTTGGCTAAATCTAGCACATCGTTAATCAGCGTTGTTAAGCGTTGGCCCTCGTCTACGATAATTTGCGCGTTATCCATAACTTGCCGCATCGCTTTTTGAATTTTTTTGTCTTCTAATTGCGAAAGCGGCGGAAATAATGTCGTTTCAAATTTCTTTTGTAAAATTCTGGCAAATCCCATGACTGAGGTTAACGGCGTGCGTAACTCATGCGAAACCGTTGATAAAAAATTAGTTTTCATTTGGTCTAATTCTTTTAACTTTTCATTGGCTTGCTCTAATTCAAGCGTACGCTCTTTCACTTTTTCTTCTAAGGTGCGATTGTATTCGGCGAGCTTAGCGTGAGACTGCTGGATTTCTTCAGCCATTTCAAGAAAAGATTGTGCTAACACGGCAATCTCACCTTCTGCACGAAATCCTTGTTTTTTGCCTTGCGGTTTATCATCGAGTAACTGAACTGCGGTGTGAAAATTACCGCGTGCTAACTCTCTTACTGCATCAGTTAAACGCGTAATAGGCCGCGATAACGTCGTAGCAATCACTAAGACTAGACCTGAGCCAATCAATACGAACATCAGCGCTGTCACCGCCATAGAAAAAATCAAATCTCTAGTGGTTACTTCAATATCAGCTTTAGAACGCTCGATTTCACGCTTCAACTCTTGCATGGTAAAACCTAAACGCAACACGCCCCAAGGTTTGTCCGCAAAGTTAATGGGCAGAATAAACTCCGTGACGTTTAGTTCAGGATATTCTTTATGCGTTAGCTGATGCTGCGCCAATGCATATTGGCTAGATGCGTCTTGTAAACGCTCTTGTTGTAGCTCAGGGTGGCTAGTATTGATAATGGCGACACCCTCGGCATTCATTAAAATTCCGTAGTCGAGTAATGGCGATTCTTGAATCGTATTGTGCAGATTTTCTGTGATATGGGAAAAATTAAATCCTGCGACATCGTTTTCGACTTGAGTGAGCAATAAATTCGATAACGCTGAGCTGCGCTCGATAAGACTTTCTTTGATTAACTCTATGCGCTTAGCTTGTTCGCTTTCTAGCGATTTTTTTTGTAGCACTAATTCCAGAGCCGTCAACGTCACCACCAGACCTATAATCAGACCTAGCATAGTGGTTAATAGCTTCCAACGAATACTCGACCTGAGTTTAAGTTGTTGCTGATTAGATGGACTCGGCACTTGCTGTTGTACTAATGCCACTTGTTCAGCAGCATTAAAAGAGTCGCCGGGGCTTATGCCTCGCTTGCGTTTAAACATGAGCCTAATGGCATTCCAGTAATTGATTCACCGCATCTAACGCATCGCTGTTATACGACACATTAAGCTTGCCTAATTCGCAGACATTTAACGTAATATGCGAGCCTGCTGGAGTTTGCACGGGGTCTTTAATCGGCTCATGCAATAACACGGCTTGCGCTAAGTTTGCTGCTTGCCTGCCCATCGTGGCGGTATCGGCTGAAACCACTAAACTGGCACCGTATTTAGTATAGGCATCACTGTAGGTGTAAACCGGCTTGTTATGTGCTTTAGTTGCCGTAAACACTTTTTCTACACTGTCTTTATCGCTTAATACGGTAGGGTCAGCAATCAGCCATAACGCATCAACAGTTGGCAATAATTGCTGTAACAGCTCATCTAATTGCAGAGGCTCGGTTAGTGTTTGCTCGGCTAATGTTAAGCCTAATTCCGTCATTTGCGCGCGAGCTTGATTAATACGCTCTTGATTAATACTGGGGTTATAAATCACACCGATTTTACGCACCGCCGGTAATAAATAATGCAATAACGACAGTTCTTGTGATAACGATAATTCGTTTGCCACGCCATAATTATTAGGACTACGTGGAAAGCGTTGCCAATTAATCACTGAAGAGAACAAAACAGGCTTATTGGCGCTAAACTGTACAGAGGCTTGGTAGGCTTTGGCACCAATGCTATAAATTAAATCGGGGCTTTCGTTTTTAATCAGTTGGTTTAACGGCTCGAAATTATCATCAGCGGGCAAATCATACACGGTCATCTGATGAGTAAATGCGCCCATCTGGTTTTTGAATGCATTTTCGACGTCTTGATATTTCAAAACAGTTTGGTCAGAGTTGACGATAAGAATTTTAGCTTGATTGGCCGCTAAAAGAGCTGGACACTGTGTCAGCGCGAATAAACACACGGTAATTCGTAAAATACATTGTCTGTACCCTACTCTACGCTTCATCAATGATATTAGATTAGTCATAGTGCGCCTATCATTGTAGTTGCTTAGCTAAAGCTGGGTCTATGGCATCAACGCGCTTCCAACCATCGAGTCCTAGCATTTTCAATTTTTTTTCACCATTAGGTTGTTGAGCCATTGCCTCAATAACACTTAATAACGGCTTCTCCTCTTGTTGCTGTGGTTTTGCTACG
>CAWUNX010000236.1:0-6379 GCA_963923905.1 uncultured Methylocucumis sp. | reverse complement strand
ATCCTCTCTGGTCTCGTGGGCTCGGAGATGTGTATAAGAGACAGAATTTACTGAAGTCGGTTACGTGGGTCGCGATGTGGAATCGATTATTCGCGATTTAGTGGATTCTGCCGTCAAAATGATGCGTTCGGCAGAAATCGAAAAAGTGCAGAATATTGCGGCTGATGCGGCGGAAGAGCGCATATTGGACATCTTATTACCATTGCCGTTATCGCCTTCAGGCACACGCTCTGAATCAGAAGAATCGACGCGGCAAAAAATGCGTAAGAAATTACGCGAAGGTGATTTAAACGAGCGTGAAATTGAAATCGATATACATGTTGCACCGCTGGGCGTAGAAATCATGGCGCCTCCAGGCATGGAAGAAATGACTAGCCAATTACAAGGCATGTTTCAAAATTTAGGCAGTGACCGAACCAAAACACGCAAGATGAAAATCAGCAAGGCCTTGAAAGTGTTGCAAGAAGAAGAGGCAGCCAAGCTGATTAATGATGAAGATATTAAAACCAGAGCGGTCGATGCCGTGGAGCAAAACGGTATTGTGTTTTTAGATGAAATCGACAAAATTTGTAAGCGTTCGGGCTTAGGCGAGGGAAGTGGCGAAGTTTCGCGCGAAGGGGTGCAACGCGATTTGTTGCCTATCGTCGAAGGCAGTACGGTTAGCACCAAATATGGCATGATTAAAACTGACCATATTTTGTTTATTGCTTCGGGTGCGTTTCATGTGGCTAAACCGTCGGATTTAATACCGGAATTACAAGGCCGTTTTCCGATTCGCGTCGAATTAAGTGCGTTAAGCGCTGATGATTTTGTTCGTATTTTAACCGAGCCAAATGCCTCGCTCACCGAGCAATATTCAGCGTTATTAGCGACCGAAGGTGTGACATTGTCATTTGCACCTGAGGGAGTTAAACGTATTGCTGAGTTAGGTTGGGAAGTGAATGAATCCACTGAAAACATAGGTGCAAGACGTTTGCATACGATTCTTGAGCGTTTGTTAGAAGATATTTCGTTTAATGCGCCAGACCTGCTCAACAAAACGATTGTGATTGATGCTGACTATGTTGATGAGCATTTGACTGAGTTAGTCAAAAACGAAGATTTAAGCCGATATATTTTATAACGATGCGTTTAACTATTAGCCCGAGTCATTGTTTTCCTACGGAAATCAAACATCATCAACTGTCGAATGCGTTAGAAATAAGCTTCGATGACGGCAGCGTATTCACGTTGCCAAGCGAATATTTGCGTGTATTCAGCCAATCAGCAGAAGCCGTAGGTCATGGCCCAGGGCAAGAAGTTTTGCAAGTAGGCAAAGAGCAGGTCACCATTACCGCGATAAAGCCTATAGGTAATTATGCGATTTGCCCTGTGTTTAGCGATGGGCATGATACCGGTATTTACACATGGGATTGTTTATATACGTTGGGCGCTGACTATAATAAGTTATGGCCGTTGTATTTACAAAAGCTTGCTGATGCGGGTTATACCCGGCAGGCCGCCTGCTAGTTAATTAATTTATTTTTAGAGCTTATGACTGATAACACTACCCATTTTGGCTACCAACAAGTACCCACCGCAGATAAAGTAAAACTGGTTCGTGGGGTCTTTGACTCGGTTGCGGGTCGCTATGACGTAATGAATGACTTAATGTCATTAGGCGTACACCGACTGTGGAAACGCATTGCAATTTCGTTAAGTCTGGTTCGCTCAGGTGAACATGTTTTGGATTTAGCGGGCGGTACGGGCGATTTAACAGCGTTATTTGAGCAGCGAGTAGGTGAGAGCGGAAAGGTCGTACTCGCTGATATTAATGCTGAGATGTTGAAAAAAGGCCGTAATCGCATGATTGATAAAGGCTTAGCAGGTAATGTGCATTATGCGCAAGTCAATGCTGAATGTTTACCTTTTGCCGACAATAGCTTTGATTGCGTATGCATTGGTTTTGGCTTGCGCAATGTGACGGATAAAGCGGCAGCATTGCGCTCTATGCACAGGGTTTTAAAGCCAGGCGGGCGGTTGATTGTCTTGGAATTTTCCAAACCTACCGATCACCTGACTGAAGCGGTCTATGATTTTTACTCATTCAATATTTTGCCTAAAATTGGCAAACTTGTTGCCAATGATGAGGCTAGTTACCGTTACTTAGCAGAGTCGATTCGTATGCATCCTGACCAGGCTACGCTTAAGACTATGATGCAAGAAGCAGGCTTTGAGCGTTGTGACTATTTCAACATGACGCAAGGCATTGTTGCTGTGCATAGAGGCTATAAAATTTAATGGCCGTGCAAACGATATTGCTAGATTTGTTACAAACGGCGTTAAATCAATTGCTGAGTTTAGATAATAATCATGCGTTATTGTTGGCACCGTTAAATGGCAAAGTGGTCGAAATTACTGTGTTACCTTTTCAGGAGCGCCTTTATTTTTCGGTCACTGATGACCGTATAAGCTTATCCCGGCACAGTTCAGCACCGATTGATGCGCGTCTTAGCGGTAGTGTGTTTGCGTTTATTAAAATGGGTGTTAGTAAACACCCTATGCAAACCGTTTTTGCCGGCGAAGCGACGATTAGTGGCGACGTGCGTGTCGCGCGTGATTTTCAAAAACTGTTAAAAAAGATAGATATAGAGCCTGAAGCTAAACTCGCACAAATGACGAGTCCTGAGTTTGCCCATGATGTTAGCGAAAAGCTCAATGCTGGGTTGTCTTGGAGTCAAGACAGCTTAACCACATTCAAGCTCAATCTTAGTGAGTTTTTACAAGAAGAAGTCCGCACACTACCGGCAGCGCCCGAAATCGAAGCGTTTTATCAAGAGGTCGATGAATTACGTTTAGATTATGACCGACTAGCCCTCAGAATTGCCCGCTTACAAGCGCGCTTAAAGCCTCCCGCACCGCCCACTCTTATCACGCACATACCGGAACAACCGTGATTCATCCCAAAATAATCCTTCGCTTAATCCATATTTATTGGGTTTTTGCGATTAATGGTCTGGATGAAATTGTCTTGAACACGCAATTATTTAGACCGATTCGCTTTTTAGCGTATGTAACACCTTATTATTGGCTGACCCGCGACGCCGCACCGCGCGGTGTCAGAATTAGACAAGCTTTAGAGCAGCTTGGACCTATTTATGTCAAGTTTGGACAAGCGCTATCAACGCGCAAAGACTTATTGCCCGAAGATATTGCTGATGAGCTGGTCAAATTACAGGATCGTGTCCCCCCGTTTAGTGAAGACATTGCGCGTAAAATTATTGAAAAAGAATTAGGCATGTCGATTCATGAGGCCTTTGCTGAGTTTGAAGCTAAACCTATGGCTTCGGCTTCAGTCGCGCAGGTTCACGGTGCTGTGCTGCATACGGGTGAAAAAGTCGTTGTGAAAGTGTTACGGCCTGATATTGAAGACCGTATTCACTCCGACATGCGCTTAATCTACGAAATAGCGCGGATTGCCGAAAAATTCTGGCCGGATGCTAAGCGCTTGCATCCTATGGCCGTCGTAGCGGAATTTGAAAAAACAACGTTAGATGAACTGGACTTAATTCGAGAAGCGGCAAATGCGGCTAAAATCCGTAGGAATTTTGAAAATTCGGCGATGATTTATATCCCGCAAGTGCATTGGCCGTTGACGCGCAGCAAGGTCATGGTGATGGAGCGTATTTATGGCATACCCGTCGGCGATATTGAAACCTTAACAGCGCAGGGCGCTGACTTTAAATTGCTGGCCGAGCGCGGTGTAGAAATTTTCTTTACGCAAGTGTTTAGAGATAATTTTTTTCACGCCGATATGCATCCGGGTAACATTTTCGTTGAAATTCCAGGTAAATATATTGCGATTGATTTTGGCATTATTGGCAGTTTGTCCGCATCTGATCAGCATTATTTGGCCGAAAACTTCTTAGCATTTTTCAATCGCGATTACCGTAAAGTCGCCGAGATGCATGTGGAATCGGGCTGGATTTCGCGTTCTACGCGCATAGAAGAATTTGAAGCCGCGATACGCAGCGTCTGTGAGCCTATTTTTGAAAAACCACTACGGGATATTTCATTTGGGCAATTGTTATTACGGCTTTTCCAAACGGCTAGGCGCTTCGATATGCATGTGCAGCCGCAACTGGTGTTATTGCAAAAGACCTTATTAAATATCGAAGGTTTAGGACGGCAGCTTTATCCCGATTTGGATTTATGGCAAACCGCTAAGCCATTTTTAGAGGGATGGTTTAAAGAGCGCATGGGTGTAAAAGCCAAACTGACTAAGCTGTTTAACCAAGTGCCTGACATGGTAGATTACTTTCCAGAATTTCCAGGGCTATTACACAAAGCATTGGTCAACGCTGCGGATGCACAGCAGCAGTCCCAAAACCATGACCGCGAACTCATGTTGTTGCGTGAGCAGCTCGAGCAAAATCAACGCGTCACGGTCTGGGCTGTTTTTGTTAGTGCAGCGATGCTATGCGCTGCAATTCTATGGCATTAAGAGGTTTTAAGGGCTGCCAGGGTGGTGCATAAAGACTTCTGTATGACCGTATTTATCAAAACCAATCACATCATAAGCATCTTTTTTGTTGCCCATTTCCATGCCGGGTGAACCGGCTGGCATACCGGGTGCTGATATACCGGCTAACGGTAGGTTAGTGGTTAATAAGGTTTTAATATCAGAAGCAGGTACATGACCTTCTATAATATAGCCACCAATAAATGCGGTATGACAAGAAGCCAACTCGGCGCTGATTTGATATTTACGTTTTATCTCATCTAATTCGCTGGTTACATGGTCGTCTACGTTGAAGTTATTTTGTTTTAAGTGCTCTATCCATTTTTCACAGCATTGGCACGTTGGGCTTCGATAGACCGAGATAGACGGCGTTGTTTCCGCAGAGGCTAAATTAATACCTATTAATAATAGCGTTAACGTAGATAATAATTTCATAAATCCTCAAAGTTAAAAACGGTAACGTTCTCTACAATAGTACACAGGGAACATTGTGTGAACTCGGTTACAATAGTAGGCTATACCTTGCCATAAGCCTAATAGTTTTTTCCTCGCCTCGACAAAGTTGTATGTTTAACCTATTTAATTTTCGGATAAACGCAGTTATGAACCGAATAATACCTACTTCTACTAAAATTGTATTAACGCTGATCCTCGCGGGTTGTGCCAAACAACCCGTAGAACCTATTGCTCCGCCGCAGCCTATAACTCAGACTATACCCAGTCAACCTGTTGCGCCTCAGGAGTTCGAGAGTACACAACCCTTTAGCCAAAGCGATAGGTGGTATTACTCAGCACCGTCACAACAGTATTACGCAAATAATCTTAACGGTACTTATGCGGCTTATCCTGAGTTGCGCCGGTTTGTTCAATACATGGTTGATAAGCATGGCTTTTCTGAAACGTATTTAAATGGCTTGTTCTCGACCGCAAGACGGTTAGATTCAGTGATTAAATTGGAAAGCCCACCGCCTTACACTGGACCGACCAAACCTAGACTCGGAAGCTGGACGCGTTATCGTGAAAAATTTTTAACGGAAAAACATATTCAAGAAGGTGTTGCGTTTTGGCGAGAAAATGCCCACGCAGTAAGCAGAGCCAGTGCTACTTATCATGTTGATGCTGAATATATTATTGCGATTATTGGTGTCGAAACTTATTTTGGTAAAAATATTGGCAAAACCTGTATTTTTGACGCATTAACAACGCTAGCGTTCGATACGCATAGACGCTCTAAATTTTTTACTTCAGAGTTAGAGCATTACTTACTGATGACGCGTGAACAAGGCTATGAGCCTAGAGAACCCGTCGGTTCATGGGCAGGAGCAATGGGTTTAGGCCAGTTTATGCCCAGCAGTTACCGTCGCTTAGCAGTGGATTTTGATAATAATGGTCGTAGCGACATCTGGAACCCAACGGATGCCATAGGCAGTGTTGCACATTATTTCTCGCGCAGCGGCTGGCATTATCATAACCCGGTAGCCAAGCGCTCAGCGGCAGTTAACGAGAGTTCGGTGATTGAATTAAGTACTTATGACGGCATGGAGTACTGGTATGTACATCCTAATTTTAAAGTGATAAAAAAATATAATAACAGTGATAAATATGCTATGGCGGTGCATCAACTAGCGCAGGCTATAAAACAGCGCTATTACAACGGATAGCTGAGGTGCTGCGTATTCAGTTGTGTGGAGTGTTTTAAGAGGGGGGCGGCGGCAAACCTTTAGGAATACAGGCTAATCGTCCTAAGACTTTGTAACAAGTACCTTCTATTCTGCGCTCAGGGACTGAGCAAGCGTCGTTTACGTTTTTATTGGCACAGGCAGTAATGGCAAACAACGGTGGTGTTTGGGGTTGTCCAGGGGGTTCTTGTTTGGTGAG
>CAWUNX010000235.1:0-6532 GCA_963923905.1 uncultured Methylocucumis sp. | reverse complement strand
ATTCTACAGTATACCCCTTTTTTGTTCAGCAATAGTTGCGCCGAACTGTATTGAACTGAATACTACTATTTCCATCATTATTTTTCATGAGAATATAGCTATGATAAATTTATTGCATCTGTTAAACGATTCGGATTTTATCGAATCTGTACCCTTCAGTATCGTTAAGTTTCATCCCAACGACGTGATTTTAAAAGAAAATGAAGTGAGCCAAGATGTTTACTTTATTCTCGACGGTAATGTACAAGTTAATACCCATGTTTCTGGGGCTAATAACGAATTGTTGCCGGGACTTGCACGATTATCTAAGGGAGATTTTTTTGGTGAATTGTCTATGTTTGACGGCGAGCCGCGTAGCGCAGAAGTTACCTCTATTGACGAATGCGAAGTCGCAAAAGTTGATGGTAGTAGTATGCTCAGTTTTATGGAGAAGTACCCAGAAAAAGGCTATTTTGTGTTGCGTGAGTTATTTATGAATTTAGTTTTACGGATGCGGCAAAATAACTTGCGCACCAAAACCGTTTTAGACCTTTATTTAAACGAAAAACAAGCATGAAGGCTGGTTTATAAGAACGCACTGCCGTGCGTTCTTAGGCTTAATAATGCAAGACAATACTTGCGTGAATACGTGCGTCGCCTGGATGAGTCGTGACAGCATTGTTTAATGCATTAGCAACGGCAATTTTAGCTTGAAAATTATTTCGCCATTGCCAAGCCGCCCCAGCACCGGTACTGCTTAAATTCCAATCACTACGAACACCCGGCGAGGCTTGGTTAATAGTGCCATGCCCATAATCATAAAACGCAAATAAGTTAAAATTCTGCCAGCTTGGCGTCGTCACTTCTAGTTTTACGATTTGCCCACTATCGGCACTGGTTTCGCGCTCTTGATAACCTCTCACGTCGTAACTGCCACCTATGCCTAACTGTTCTCCGGCAATCAATCTGTCATCGCTGTGCTGGCCTATAAACGTCGTCTGTATTAGCCAGCGCTGCCAATTAACCGATAACGTAGAGCCATAACGCAAGATACTCCAATCTTGTCGCGCACCACCTCTAGAATTTTGATAATCTTGAGCACTGTTGTAATCGCCTATTTCAGTATTGCCTAACCATTGCAGGTAATAACTTAATTGCGCATTCGTCCAAGGGTATTCGCCTTTGTATTGCAAGCTAATCGGTACGCTACGCACATTAGAGCCAATAGGAATATTGAGAAATTGTACGTCATTGATAAAGAAACGATTGTCTAAACCAATTTCAAACCAATGATGATACTGGCCTATTTTCGGCAAATACTGGCTGTAATGAATGCCATACATTTCACCGGAACCTGAAATATTGTAATCACCAATGACGCCATTATTGGCATCAGAAAACGCGTAATACGCATTCAACCAGGCCTTAGCCGGGTAAATAGGCATGCTGTAATTTACCCCATACTGCGAGATACTATCGGCATGGTCGGGCGATGTTGCATAGCTACCGCTTAACACATGATCTAAATCCCACAAATTGCTATATTGCAACGCGCCGGTCATGCGGATATTACCGGTTTGACGCGTACCTACCGTATTAAAAATCAGTGACGCTTGATAAGGACGTTGCTCGTTTACATTAACCGATGCATTAATTTGGTCTTTGCCGTCACTGGGTTTGAATGTGACTTGTACTTGTTTTGATGGATGTTTATTAGCCACTTTAAGCTCTGCCGATAGCTCTTGCATATTAGGCGATGCGCTTTTCTGTAGCCCAGGCAGACTGCGTAAAATATTCTCTGTAGAAAAATAATGATTACCGGTAACGGTTAAATCGCCTAAAGCAAACGACACAATGCGAAACGTGACTGTACCGGCACTAAGCGTTTGGGGTGGTAGTACTACGCGATAAAAAGGATAGCCTTGCTCACGTAGCGTTGTTTCTAATTGTCTACTGACCGCTTGTAAGTCTTTTAACGTGTACTGCTTATTTTGCAAAGGCTGAAAATAAGCCTCTAACGCGGATGTTGTTAACGGCGTCTCGCCCTCGACCAAAAACCGATTCACGGTAAAACGTATCGCCGAAGGAGCGGCAAACACGCTATAACTTGTTGTACTAAAAAAAGTTAGCGTTAGCGCCGCACTCGCTAACAAGCGATAAGCAACAGGAATAATGGGGTTAAGCCGTTTTATTTTCATAAGCATCATCTTGACTAATTCGGCACCGCACAAGCGTCGCCTTGCCCAGGTTTATCGTTTAATGAAAAATTACCGTTATGTTTTTTTATATCAAACTGCTCAGGTAATGGATAAGGATCGTTTACTTGAAATGCTGGCTGTTGCTTGAGTCGAATTAAACCTTGCTCTTTGTCGAGGTGCCCAGCTTCATCTTTACCTAAGTCAATTGCACTGACCTCGCCGGCTTTAGCTTGGGTATTATTGACGCGTACATGACCTTTATGCACGGTAACATATAACCCAGACGGAGCGCCTTTAAGATTTTTAGCCTCAAATAATTTTTCTGCGTTAATCGTCGTCGCATCAGGTCTGGGCGCTAAACGCTCTAAGTTCATTAACACCTCTGGCAAATTCGCAAGATTCAGCGCATTAGCATTGATATTGGCAATATAATTGCTTTGCGGCATCGTTAATAGATGTTCACCCGCTTCATTCGTCAGCGCTATTTGACCTTGCCAAACATGAGCATATAAACCCTCGGCCAATGTTTGCGAGGCACTCTCAGACCGGCTTCGTGTCGCCACCTCATTCACGCAATCGCCAACACAGCTTAAATCAAAGCCTGTGCCTCTCACGCCAATGGTACCTACAGGGGTATGTACCGCATAAGCAGACTTATTCACTTTGCCAATACTACCGGTTAATGCTCTCATACCGCCGGTAGCAAGCCGATAAATAGCACTATCTTGTTTGCCTTCTTGTTGGAAATGGTATTGGGTAATATCCATTTCACTATTCGCTTGCAAGGTTATTTTCTCACCATCTTTAAAAACCATTAACACATAACTGTCTTGCTTGCTAGCTATAAAGTCTCGGCTGTATAACGGTGCGCCTACCGATAATGTTCTAGGCACGGCTGCTTTTTCACCACGATTTACAGCAAATACTTGACCTTTTACTTCAACCACTCTACCAGCAACCGCTTGATCTGCTTTAACAGTCGCCGCCTCTGTACTTGCTTGCTCTTGCTCACAGTCTTGTTGGCATACTCTGACCGAATACTCCGCCTGCTGTGCACTTACTGTCGCTAAATCGGTTTTAATCTGAAAATTATCAGGGCTTTGTTTAGCAATGTTACCGCTACTGGCCCTAACACCGCCTTCATGCAAACTAAGCTGGGCTTTATCCGCCTGATAGTTGTCTATACTAAAACTACTATCCGGCCTAACAGTCACTTTTGCGCCATCGTTAAATTCGACAATAACAAAGCTTTGATCGGCAGTTTGAATATTATCGCCTTGAAAGATTTCAGCCCCTTTGGCTAATATTCTGGGCGCTTGTCCTGAAAGTTGAGCAGCCACACTGCCTTTGGCAAAGCTAATCTTACCCACAACAACGGTGTCGCCTAACACATAAGTCCACGGAATCAACGTCAACAACACGAATCCGCACAGTTTATTAACTGACAGTTGCATACGCATAGTCTCTATAGGTTAAAGTTAACGACATTGCTTAAGAGGTTTGTTATTTTTATCATCGCTAGTATTGGGTACATCGGCAATGTCCAATGATAAATCCTCAGGCTTGGTGACGACTAATACTTGATTTTGCTGATCTTTTTGAATAACCTCAACAGGAATAGGTCTCACTTGAGGCGGTAATACTGCCCATTCCTGAGTACTTGAGCTATTATCTTTAAATTCATAGCCTAATCGGCTTGCCAAACCCGATGCGTAACTCACATCCCAACGACCTTCATCGGCATAATTAGGGTCACCGCTATAAGAGGCATCGCTAGTAAACGCGGGGGTGCCAGAAATTCCTGCCGACACAACATCATCGCCATCAATAAAGCCAGTGTAATTTGCCGTGAACGTCACCGGGTCTCGATAATGACTGGTAATCGAAGTTGGCGTTACCGTTAATACCGGGGTCACTGCATACAACAAGCCGTTACCCTCCTGGTTATTAACGTCAAAGCCGTTATTACAAATAAAATCACTACAGCCGTAATGTTTAAAATTAGCGTTCAAACCACCTAATTGGTTATCGCTTGGATTAGCTGAGAAAATTAACCAGCGGCCATTATTAGCGGTTAAGTTCGCCCCAACCGTATTATCAAACTGACCCGTAGCAGTTAAAACTATCGCGTTACCTTTAGCTGTTGCATTAATATCACCGCTTAAAAGTAAATCACCACTAGATTCAGCCGTTAAGCGTTTTATACCCGGCATAGCCGGCAATACTAATGTACCAATGTCGTCTTTAATCGCTAACGAACCTGTAGCAGATAACGTACCACCGGTATAAGCAAAGCCATTATTAAATTGAAAATTACCAGTACCGCTTAACGCGCCACCTGACCAATTTAGCCCACCGGTAAGGCGCAAATTGCCAAAATTGTTAATTATCCCGCTAGAGAATTGCACATCGGCAAGTGTTAAATTATCGAACAGGCGAATCTTAGAGCCATCAATAATCCAAGAAGGTGCATTAGTCGTGGTATCGTATCTAACTGTAATATCACTATTGACAAAACTAACGGGGCTTAAGCTATCAATCGTAGCCCCTTTAAACAATCGCTTAGCGTCGTAAAATTGCAGCGTTGCATCACGGCCTACCACATAAGAACCAGTATCTTTACCAGGACTATAAATTCTTAGCACACCACTAGCTACATTCACTGTACCTTGATTATTAAAAGCGCCTAAATTAAGCTCTCGAATGCTTTCGGTATCGCTTAAACCAATATTAAAAATACCTGTGGCTTTATTGGTTAAAACTACATTTTGCCCCAAGTCACTGCTTGCGCTCTGCTTGGTTAACCAATTAATCGTGCCATAGTTATTCCAATAACGTATCGGCAAGTCAGCATCTAACGCTGTTGTCCTTTGTGCGTCGCTAGAATCACTCGCATTAATAAACTGCACTGTACCGTAATTATCCCAATCTCGGTTTAATAACGAGATACCTTCGCTTAACAAGACACTGGCATCTTTACCCGTGGTCAATAAACCACCTCCACCTAACGCACCTGAATAAAAGGCTAACGATTTAGTCACGCTTAACGCATCGGTACCAGTTAAATTTGCCGCATTCACTAAGGTTAGTTGTGGAATGTGTACGGTCAGTCCGGTCTTAAAGTTAACCGTAGCGCTATCGACTAAAATATTTTCAACGTCAAGACTGGCACCTTCATTAAAACGATTGTTACCGCCGCTAAATGTTACTAAGTTGTCGCTAGTAATCTTTGAGCCGCTATTGAAGTTACGCGTGCCATTCCAGAATTGTAAAAAACCTTTGTCCGACACTAAATAATTGCCGGTATCGGTACCAAAACTATAAATTTTTAACACGCCGCCGACGAGATTTACCGTACCTTGGTTATTAAACTGCCCAAGATTAATCGCTAAATCCGTTAAACCACTGGTATCGCCGACATTAAAAACACCACCGGCTAAGTTAGTAAAATGACTATAGGTTGAAGAATTTCTGAGTGCGGCTTGACCATTCCAGTTAATAATGCCTAGGTTGTCCCAGTGTTTATCTAAATATACCGTGTCTTCATCCGCTATCGTGGTCGTTGTTGCAGCCGTTGTCGTTAATTTACCAATACCCGATAATGTTCCGGCATGTAAATTAAATGTGCGGCTAATCGTCACGTCATCAGAGCCATGTAATATCCCTCGACTTATTGTCACATCAGTAAAAGACTGAGTATTACCGGTTTTGAAAACCACTTTAGCCTCATCAGCAATAGCAATACTTTCTGCATTCAGCGTAGAACCAGCATTGAAATAATTTTTACCATACTTAAAGGTTACCGTATTAGGACTATCAATCACAGCACCATTCCCAAAGATGCGATTACCGTACCAAAACGCTAATAACCCTTTATCGGCGATATGATAACTTCCTGTATCAGTACCCGAACTTATCACTGTTAACGCGCCGCCCGCTAGATTAACAACACCTTCATTATTAAACTGACGCGCATTTAACTCTAAATTATCTGCTGTGGTTAGCTCATCCTTGCCAATATTAATCACCCCAGAGCTTTTATTCGTCAGTCTTGCGGTTTTTGCATCATCAATAATGACATGGCTGCCACTCCAATTTAGCTCGCCATAATTATCCCAGCGCGAACCTAATGAAACGTTACCCATATCGGCTAATGTCGTCGTAGCATTCTCCGCCGTCGTCAATAAACCATAGGTATTAATAGAACCCGCATGGAAATTCAATTGGTCGGCAACAGTGATTGAATCATTGCCACTTAGCGAGCCTGTATTTATCGTTAAGGTATTAAGCGATAACAAGTTACCAGTTCTTAATGTCAATGAGCCAAATGACGAAACATCTAATTGATTGATATT
>CAWUNX010000234.1:0-6545 GCA_963923905.1 uncultured Methylocucumis sp. | reverse complement strand
TGTTGTATCAAATGGCATTGGGGGCTAGGGTGATTTTGAATTAGTTACTGACCGGCGTAGACGGGAAACAATAATCCCGCTATGGCGTTTTAAAATGAACAGAGTGATTTACGACAGAGGATAACTCATGCAAATTCAGCAAACCGATTTACCCGGCGTTGTTATCATAGAACCTAAAGTGTTTGGTGATGAACGCGGTTTTTTTATGGAAACTTGGAATCAACAGCGTTATGCACCGATTACTGGCGAGTGCTTTGTACAAGATAATTTATCCTTTTCCAGAAAAGGCGTATTAAGAGGCTTGCATTTTCAAAGCATTAATCCTCAAGGCAAATTGGTTTATGTCTTACAAGGCGAAGTGTTTGATGTGGCTGTTGATATACGCGTCGGTTCACCGACGTTTGGTCAGTGGACTAGCGTGATATTGTCGGCGGAAAATAAAAAACAATTTTTTGTGCCAGCCGGTTTTGCCCACGGCTTTTGTGTGACATCAGAAACCGCCATGTTTGCGTATAAATGTACCGATGTTTATAACCCTGCTGGTGAAGGTTCGGTGATTTGGAACGATCCTGACTTAAATATTCCTTGGCCTGTACAAGACCCAGAATTATCAGCGAAAGATGCGCTAGGCAAAAAGCTGGCTGATTTCGCTACTGACTCATTACCTCATTTTTAAAGTCTGCTTATGAAAAATTCAATACTTGTAACCGGCGGTGCTGGTTTTATCGGCGCTAATTTTGTTATTGATTGGTTAGCACAATCTGATGCATCGGTGATTAACTTAGATTGCTTAACCTATGCCGGTAATATGGAAAACCTAGCCTCGCTTAATAACGATGCACGGCATATTTTTGTTCAAGGCAGTATTACCGATAGTGCATTACTACAAGAATTGTTGGCAACCCATCAGCCTTGTGCCGTGGTTAACTTTGCTGCCGAATCGCATGTAGACCGTTCTATCCATAGCCCGGAAGACTTTATTCAAACCAATATTGTTGGTACGTTTAGATTATTAGAATGCGCGCGCCAGTACTGGCTAGGCTTAGCCGATGACGACAAAGCCGCGTTTCGTTTTTTGCATGTGTCTACTGACGAAGTTTACGGCTCGCTGAAAAAAGACGACCCTGCCTTTAAAGAAACTAATCGTTACGAACCGAATAGCCCTTATTCTGCTAGTAAAGCGTCTAGTGACCATTTAGTACGCGCGTACCATCATACCTATGGCTTGCCGGTAATTACGACCAATTGCTCGAATAATTACGGACCTTATCAATTCCCAGAAAAATTGATTCCATTAATGATAGTCAACGCGTTAGCTGGAAAAAATTTACCGGTTTATGGCGATGGTCAGCAAATTCGTGATTGGCTTTATGTTAGTGACCATTGCAGCGGCATTCGCCGGGTTTTACAAGCAGGTCAAGTCGGTGAAACGTATAACATTGGCGGCTGGAACGAAATGGCTAATTTAGACATTGTGCGCACGATTTGCCGGTTATTAGATGAGGCCAGACCGCGTAGCGATGGCCTGTCGTACCAAGAGCAAATTACGTTTGTCACCGACAGACCAGGCCATGACCGCCGTTACGCTATAGACGCGAGTAAAATCGAGCGTGAATTAGACTGGAAACCGGCAGAAACGTTTACTACGGGTATTCGTAAAACCATACAATGGTATTTGGACAATTCGACTTGGATAGAAAACGTGCAATCAGGCGCTTATCGCGATTGGTTAGCCACTAACTATGCGGGACGTAGTTAATGAAAGTTTTACTATTTGGTAAAAACGGCCAAGTCGGTTGGGAGTTACAACGCGCCTTATTACCTTTAGGTGAGTTAATCGCTTTAGATAGGCAAGGTGGCAATGGTTTATGCGGTGATTTAAGCGATTTATACGGTTTAGCGTCAACGATAGATCAAGTAAAACCTGACGTGATTGTTAATGCGGCAGCTTATACCGCTGTTGATAAAGCCGAGAGCGAGCCAGGCTTAGCGCATTTAATCAATGCTGAGGCCAGCGCAGCTTTAGCCGATGCGGCAGAAGCCTGTGGTGCTTGGCTGATTCATTATTCTACCGACTATGTGTTTAACGGTAGCGGCGAGCAAGCGTGGCTAGAAACTGACGATACTGCGCCGTTAAATATTTATGGCTCAACGAAACTGGAAGGCGAACAATTGATTCAACAATCAGGTTGTAAGCATATTATTTTGCGTACCAGTTGGGTTTATGCTGCGCGTGGTAATAATTTCGCTAAAACCATGTTAAGACTGGCTGGCGAGCGCGATACGCTAAGCGTCATTAATGACCAATTCGGCGCACCTACCGGGGCGGAATTATTAGCTGATGTTGCGGCGCATATTATCAGGCAAGCGATAAATGCAGAATCGGTTAGCGGCGTCTATCATCTAGCGGCGGATGGCGTGTGTACATGGTATGACTATGCGCGTTTTGTTTTAGACTATGCGGCACAAAAAGGTCGTCAGTTAAAAGTACCCGCTGATGCCGTTACCCCTATCGCGACCAGCGCTTATCCCACACCGGCACAACGTCCGCACAACTCCAAGCTCAATACGACTAAGCTAAAAACCACATTTGGTTTAAGCTTGCCGCATTGGCAAATCGGTGTGACACGTATGCTGGATGAAATTCTTTAGGAGAATCGTATGACAACTACTCAAATGGGCTTATCGCGCCGGGGCATTATCTTAGCGGGCGGTTCGGGTACTCGGCTTTATCCGGTCACCAAAGTCGTATCTAAGCAATTATTGCCGATTTACGATAAACCAATGATTTATTATCCACTAGCGACGTTAATGCTCGCGGGTATTCGTGAAATTTTAATTATTTCAACGCCGCAAGATACGCCACGTTTTGAGCAATTATTAGGCGATGGTCAAGAGTGGGGCTTAGATATTCGCTATGCTGTGCAACCAAGCCCAGATGGCTTGGCGCAAGCGTTTATCATTGGTAAAGATTTTATTGGCGACCATCCAGCGGCTTTGGTATTAGGCGACAATATTTTTTATGGTCATGACTTACAAGTGCAATTAGAGCGGGCGAATGCACGAGACAGCGGCGCGACGGTTTTTGCTTATCATGTGCATGACCCTGAGCGCTACGGTGTGGTGGCCTTTAATGAGCAAGGCCAGGCGACTTCATTAGAAGAAAAGCCTAAACAGCCTAAATCTAATTATGCCGTCACAGGTTTGTACTTTTACGATAATGACGTGATTAGCATTGCCGAACACCTTAAGCCCTCGCCACGCGGTGAATTAGAAATTACCGATGTTAATTTAGCGTATTTGCAACAACAACGTTTATCGGTAGAAATTTTAGGTCGAGGCTTTGCTTGGTTGGATACCGGTACGCATGAAAGTTTAATCGAAGCCAGTAACTTTATTGAAACCATTGAGCATAGACAAGGTTTAAAAGCCGCTTGTCCTGAGGAAATAGCGTTCCGCAAAGGCTATATTAACGCCGAGCAGCTAGAAAAATTAGCACAGCCCTTGGCTAAAAACGGCTATGGTCAATATTTATTAGGCTTATTAAACGACAAAGTATTTAGGTAGTTGTAGGTCGGGTTAGCGACAGCGTAACCCGGCGCAATAAGCAACAGCTGCCAGGTTGCGCTAATCCAACTTACACATTAAATCCTTAGCTAATGGCAGTGATGTTAAACCCAGAACAACCGTTAATCGCGACATCTTCCGTGGTTGCTCGTCTTCCAGGGCTGGCGGCGTTATTAGGCTGCCCAGTTATTCTATCTAGGAATTGCCAGCATCCTGCACAAACGAATGGCGTGATTGCTTGGGGGTTAAAACCCAGTGCCTTAAAAGCAGCCCTGTATGCAAGGCGACACCAGTTACCTATATTGCGCTTAGAAGATGGTTTTTTACGCTCGGTCGAAGCCGGTCATCAAGCACCACCGTTATCATTGGTACTCGATGATGTTGGGATTTATTATGATGCCGACAATCCTTCGCAGTTAGAACAGCTTATCCAACAGCCTTTAACCGAGCAACAACAGCAGCGCAGCCTATTATTACAACAGCAATGGCAACAAATGCGCGTATCCAAATACAATCATGCGCGGGAATATGCTGGCGAGTTGCCTAACGCCTATGTATTAGTCATTGACCAAGTCGCTGGTGATGCATCTATTGAGTATGGCTTAGCCAATGCTGAAAGTTTTCAGTGCATGCTTAACGCCGCATTAGCTGACTACCCTGATTGCACGATTATTTTAAAAGTCCATCCCGATGTGTTGCTAAAGCGCAAGCGTGGACATTTTGACTTAGCGTATTTATCAACTCAGCCGCGTATTCGTATTTTGGCTGATGCTAGCCATCCCGTTAGACTTATTGAACACGCACAAGCGGTTTACTGCGTGACCTCGCAAATCGGTTTTGAAGCCTTGTTATGGCAAAAACCGGTACGAGTATTTGGCATGCCATTTTACGCCGGCTGGGGCTTAACCGACGATGATATAGATATGCCTGAGAGTAGTAGATTTCCCATAACGTTAGCGCAATTAATCCATGCTAGCTTAATCGCTTATCCGCGTTATTTAGACCCTGAAACGCATGAACGCTGTGAACCAGAACGTTTGCTCGCCTGGATGGGCTTGCAACGGCAAATGCGCGAGCGTTTTCCGGCACAGTTACAAGGGCTGGCGTTTTCATATTATAAAAAACCGATAGTACGGCGTTTTTTGCAAGGCAGTGTCGTCAGTTTTGATAAACCGCCACAACAGTGGTCTGAAGCAACAGCGTTGGTGGTTTGGCATAATCGCGCTAAAAAACTCGCTGAGCGTTATCCTAAGCAACGCATTATTCATATAGAAGATGGTTTTATTCGTTCAGTCGGTTTAGGGGCGGATTTAATCCAACCACTTTCTTGGGCGATAGATAGCCAAGGTATTTATTACGATGCGACTCAACCTTCTGATTTAGAACAGTTGCTATTAACGACTGATTTCGATGATGGGCTATTGACGCGTGCTGACCTATTAATACAACGTTTAAGCGCGCATGACGTCACTAAATACAATATTGACGGCGATGATTGGCTACGCCCTAACTGTAAGCAAACGATTATTTTAGTGCCGGGGCAGGTTGAGACCGATGCGTCGATTGCTTATGGCGCACCAGGTTTGCGTACTAATATGGCATTATTAACTGCTGTGCGCGAGGCTAATCCTAAGGCTTATATTGTTTACAAACCGCATCCTGATGTCGTTGCCGGTTTGCGTGCTAAAGGTCAACAAGAAGACTTAGCGACCCGTTATTGCGACGAGCTTGTCGTTACAACGCCTATGGGAAAATTATTAGGCCAGATTGATGAAGTGCATACGTTGACGTCACTGACCGGTTTTGAAGCATTATTGAGAGGCAAAGCGGTTGTGTGTTATGGGCAGCCGTTTTATGCCGGTTGGGGGTTGACGACCGATAAAATACCGTTGGCAAGACGGCAGCGCGTATTAACCTTAAATCAATTAGTGGCCGGTGCGCTCGTTTTGTATCCTACTTATGTCAGTAGGACTACCGGCTATTACACGACGCCGGAACACGCGTTAGATGAGTTAATCGCTTGGCGGCAAGATGCGCCTAAATCGTTGACGTGGTGGCGAGTGTTAGTGCGTGAGGTATTAAAGTTAGAAAATAGGCTTAAAGGTCTTTAAATGTATGCGTTTTTCAATCATTTAGCTAGTAATATTGGTTAGCCGAAAAGCTTTCAAAGCAAAAAAAGCCGCCTTGGTTTGTCCCAGGCGGCTTTTTATGAGGCGATAGTTTAAGCTTTACGACGCGCCGCAGCTACTAAACCTAGCAATGCCGAGCTAAATAACCAAGCTGCTGCCGGAATAGGAACGGTTGGGTTAGCGAGTCCCGAAATTGATTGCCAAGTCTTACCGTTATCAGTCGTGTATTGTAGCGCTTGGCCTCCGTTACAACAGGCTTCAGCCCAGAAGCCCTCAAAAATATGGTTGCCTGAACTTAAGTTTAACCCTGTTGCGACTAATATTTCTGCGAGCGTCCAACTGCCGCCCCACCATAAATCATCGGTTTTTGTCGAGAGTAATATGCCGTCGAGATAAATCGAACCGCCTAAACCGGCATCAGGGGCTAATCTAAAGCCCCAATTGTTGGCTGCCGTTGATAAGTTAAAGCCTACGCTTAAATGCGAGTAGCCACCATAAACTTTATAGCCTGGAATAACTACGCTGCCGTTGAAGTCGGCTAAGTTTTGCGAGGTGATGGTTGACGACTGGTTGTTCCAACCCGCTTTGTAATCAAAACCTGGAACTACGCTAATCGGATTGTTTATAGCGCGAGTATCGTAAGTAATGGTCGCTGCCATAGCGCTGGATACCGTGCAGCAGCTAACAATCAGTGCTGAAATAAGGTGTTTGTTCATGATGCAAGCTCGTAAAATAATGAAAAAATGGAAAAAGTATCATGGTGTCGGATAAGCACTTGGCTTGCAGTGTATAAAGTTGTTGATGCAATCGCATCAGATTTTTAT
This sequence comes from uncultured Methylocucumis sp., assembly GCA_963923905.1. Classification (GTDB taxonomy): domain Bacteria; phylum Pseudomonadota; class Gammaproteobacteria; order Methylococcales; family Methylomonadaceae; genus Methylovulum. Next base: position 25 of record CAWUNX010000234.1, on the reverse strand, counting down.
CCTATATGTAGGTAGTATATATAGG
>CAWUNX010000233.1:0-6557 GCA_963923905.1 uncultured Methylocucumis sp. | reverse complement strand
AGTATCGTCGGCAGCGTCAGATGTGTATAAGAGACAGATATTATGCAGTTGGAAGGCAGTCTCGGAACCCGCTTATTTAATCGGACGACGCGTAGTTTGAGTTTAACCGATGTCGGCGCATCTTATCTCGAGCGTTGTCAGCAAGTATTATTAGATGTTGAAGAAATGGAGTCTGCCGTTACTCATTTGCAGACTGAGCCGCGTGGCGTACTAAAAATCAGTGCGCCACCGGTGATTGGTGCAACGCATATTACCCGAGCCATTGCCCAGTTTTTAAGGATTTACCCAGACTTAACCGTTGATTTGATTTTGCAAAGCAGTCCTGGGGATTTAATTGATGAAGGCATTGATGTAGCGATTTATTTAGGTGCATTAGATGATACTAGTATGGTCGCTAGAAAATTGGCGACCTCTTCAATGGTTGTTTGTGGTTCACCTGGCTATTTCGAGCGTTATGGCGTACCGCAAACGCCAGAAGATTTGTATAACCATAGCTGTTTAGTGAATTGGGCAAGTTCACCTAGAAATAAATGGAAATTTAAAGGTGAAATGGGGGGTGCAGTCATTAACGTATCGGGTCGAATGCAAGCCAATGTTGCCGACGCAATTCGTGTTGCAGCGATTGATGGTTTAGGCTTAGTGATGCTGGCTTCTTATGTTGTGGCAAGAGACATAGAGCGTGGTAAATTAGTCGCGGTATTAGAAAACTATACGTTGCCACCTCTCGATATTCACGCTGTTTATCCGCATCGCAAATATTTATCTGCCAAGGTTAGGCGCTTTCTTGATTTCTTACAAGAATGGTTAGGTCCTCAAGTTATGATGCCTGGTACTGAATAAAACAGGTTCGATAAAGCAAATACTGTCTGGATTTCTTGACCATAGTAGCGCGGATGTCGATAATAGCGCTCATTTTGGTTTGGTAATAAAAACGACCATGCCTTTCTATAACTATTGACCGTGTCATGATTGAAAATCTAGAGCCGCAACAAGCTTTTGAATTGTTGCAACACCACGAGAAAGCAGTGTTAATTGATGTTAGAACTAAGATTGAACATGATTTTGTCGGTCGTCCCCCCAATGCTGTCCATATTCCGTGGAAAGAAGCTCCGGATTGGCAGTTAAATCCCAACTTTGTTAGTGAAGTGACTAAACAGGTTCCAGATAAAAATGCGCCGGTACTGTTGTTGTGCCGTAGCGGTCAGCGCTCATTAGAAGCTGCACACGCATTAGAGCAGGCGGGTTATCAACGCTTAATCAATATTGTTGGCGGTTTTGAAGGACCTTTGGATCATAACAAACAACGTGGTCAGTTAGGCGGTTGGCGTTTTGCTGGTTTGCCTTGGCTACAAAGCTGAGGATGCTCTTCACACTATCTTATGCCTTACTAGGCATGTAACGGCTAACTAGCCACTATCTGAGTATTAATGTGATTGAAAATTTAAGAAATATCGCCATTATCGCGCACGTCGATCATGGTAAAACAACCTTAGTCGATAAACTATTGCAACAGTCGGGGACGTTTGCGGCGCATTCTAAAGTCGGCGAGCGAGTCATGGACTCTAACGATATAGAAAAAGAACGTGGTATTACTATCTTAGCGAAAAATACCGCATTGGATTGGCGCGATTATCATATTAACATTGTCGATACACCGGGGCACGCGGATTTTGGCGGTGAAGTTGAGCGCGTATTGTCTATGGTCGATTCTGTTTTATTGTTAGTCGATGCTGTTGATGGACCCATGCCGCAAACTCGCTTTGTGACGCAAAAAGCTTTTGCATTGGGTTTAAAACCTATCGTTGTGATTAATAAAATCGACCGACCTGGCGCTAGACCCGATTGGGTAGTTGATCAAACCTTTGATTTATTTGACCGCTTAGGTGCAACGGATGAGCAATTAGATTTTCCTATTGTGTACGCATCAGCATTAAATGGCTACGCAGGGCTTGATACCAGTGTTACGGGTGGCGACATGACGCCGTTATTTGAAACGATTGTGGAAAAGGTCAGTCCGCCTAAGGTAGATTTAGACGGTCCCTTTCAAATGCAAGTGTCTAGTCTGGATTACAACACGTATGTTGGTGTTATCGGTATCGGTCGTATTCAACGCGGTACAGTTAAGCCGAATATGCCGCTAGTCATCGTGAGTCGTGAAGGACAAGAACGTAAAGGGCGTATTTTACAATTATTTGGTTTTCACGGTTTAGAGCGGGTAGAAGTGGCTGAAGCGCGCGCTGGCGATATTATCGCGTTTACCGGTATCGAAAAATTGGAAATTTCCGATACCCTTTGCCACCCTGATGCGGTCGAAGCGTTACCGCCTTTAACTGTTGATGAACCGACTGTCAGTATGACATTCCAAGTCAACAACTCTCCGTTTGCTGGTCGCGAAGGCAAATTTTTAACATCTAGGCAAATCCGTGACCGGTTAGAAAAAGAATTGCAACATAACGTAGCGTTGCGCGTTGAAGATACGCCTGACCCTGATAAATTCAAAGTGTCAGGACGCGGCGAGTTGCATTTGTCAGTATTAATCGAAAATATGCGCCGGGAAGGTTTTGAACTCGGCGTGTCCAGACCTGAAGTGATTCTCAAAGAGGTGGATGACGAAAAACACGAACCGTTTGAGATGGTAACAATAGAAGTCGAAGAAGTTCATCAAGGCGCCATTATGGAAAAATTAGGTGAGCGCAAAGGTGATTTGCTGAATATGGTTCCGGATGGTAAGGGCAGGGTACGCTTAGAGTACATGATGCCTTCGCGTGGTTTAATTGGTTTTCAGACTGAGTTTATGACAACGACCTCAGGGTCGGGTTTGCTTTATCATGTGTTTGACCATTATGGTCCTATGAAAAAAGGCGAAGTGGGTAATCGTAAACGCGGTGTCTTAGTCTCTATGGTGCAAGGTAAAGCATTGGCTTATGCGTTATTCGCGTTGCAAGAGCGTGGTGAGTTATTTTTAGAGCACGCTGATGAAGTTTATGAAGGTATGCTAGTCGGTATTCATTCGCGTTCTAATGATTTAGTGGTGAATCCAACCAAAGCTAAGCAATTAACCAACATCCGTGCTGCCGGTACCGATGAAAATTTGATTTTAGTGCCTATTCAGAAAATGACGTTAGAACAAGCATTAGAATTTATCGATGATGACGAACTTGTTGAAGTGACACCTAAGTCGATACGCCTGAGAAAAAAATTATTAACCGAAAACGAACGCAAAAGAGCTGCAAAAGCTTAGCCTGTTACCACATCTTATGAATCCTAGAATTGCTGAAATTGAACGCAATACTTTAGAGACGCAAATCTCCGTTCGTATTAATTTAGACGGCACGGGTGTCGCGGTATTTGACACCGGTGTACCGTTTTTTGAACACATGCTCGATCAAATTGCCCGGCATGGGCTAATCGATATGGACATTAAAGCAGTCGGCGATTTACACATCGACGCGCATCATACCGTTGAAGATGTCGGGATTAGCTTAGGTCAAGCACTTGCTAAAGCCGTTGGCGATAAAAAAGGCTTATCACGTTACGGTCATGCCTATGTGCCATTAGATGAGGCCTTATCACGCGTAGTGATTGATTTTTCTGGTCGGCCTGGTTTGTTTTATAACGTTAAATTTAGCCGTGGCATGATTGGTGGCTTTGATGTTGATTTATTGCGTGAGTTCTATCAAGGTCTAGTCAATCATGCGGGTATCACGTTACATATTGATAATTTAACCGGTGTTAATGCGCATCATATTGCTGAAACCGTTTGTAAAGCCTTTGGTCGAGCGTTGCGTGTTGCCTTGACGCGTGATGAACGAATGGCCGGTATCATGCCTTCAACTAAAGGCTTGTTATAGTGCCAGAATCGATTTCTGATTAGAGTTTATTATGTCTAGTGTTGCTGTTATTGATTATGGCATGGGTAATTTGCATTCCATTGCTAAAGCCTTACAACATGCCGATACGAGTGCGACGGTACTGATTACTGCCGATGTGGCTCAGCTTAAAAGCGCTGACCGTATTGTATTTCCAGGCGTAGGAGCGATGCGTGATTGTTTAAAAGCTTTAGCGTCTTATGAATTGACCGATACGATTAAAGAATTGGCTCAAACTAAACCTTTTTTAGGTATATGCTTGGGTATGCAGGCTTTATTAACCGTCAGCGAAGAGCATACAGAGTCAGAAGGCTTGAATATTATTCCGGGTCAGGTTGTACGGTTTAATGAAGGTATGCATGACGCTGATGGTCATTTGTTAAAAATCCCACATATGGGCTGGAATCAAGTCAAGCAAATCACGCATCCGTTATGGGCCAATATTGCCGATACCAGCCGGTTTTATTTTGTGCATAGTTATTATGCTAAGCCAAATGATACGTCGACAGTGATTGCGACTGCCGATTACCCAACGCCTTTTGCCTGTGCTTTGGCAAAAAATAATTTATTTGCCGTACAATTCCATCCTGAAAAAAGCCAAGCGGCTGGATTACAGTTGCTGAAGAATTTTTTGTTATGGGATGGCCAATTCTAGTCGTGACTTTCTACTGAGGTTTTTGCAATGCTGTTAATACCCGCTATTGACATAAAGGATGGTAAATGCGTGCGCTTACGCCAAGGGCGCATGGAGGATGATACAATTTTTTCTGATGATCCAGTCGCGGTTGCTGGGCGTTGGGTGAAATGCGGGGCGAGGCGTTTGCATTTAGTTGATTTAGATGGTGCGTTTGCAGGTAAGCCCAAAAACGCAGAAGTGATTCACGAAATTGTCCAAACCTATCCTAATGTTCCTGTGCAAATTGGTGGCGGTATTCGTGATGAAGAAACCATTGAGGCTTATTTAAACGTTGGTGTTGAATATGTCATTATCGGCACTAAAGCGGTCAATGAGCCGCATTTTGTTAGAGATATGGCGTTAGAATATCCACGCCGGATTATTGTTGGTTTAGATGCTAGAGATGGTAAAGTGGCTATTGATGGTTGGTCAAAACTATCCAAGCATGATGTAATTGACATGGCGCAACATTTTGAGGCGGACGGCGTAGAAGCCATTATTTATACCGATATTTCGCGCGACGGTATGATGCAAGGGTTAAATGTTGAAGCGACCGCGCGCTTGGCTAGAGCAATTCATATTCCAGTCATTGCCTCGGGCGGTATTACGACGATTGACGATGTGAAAGCGTTAGGTGCAGTTGCCGGCGAAGGCATTATCGGTGCGATTACGGGTAGAGCGATTTATGAAGGCACGTTAGATTTCGCTGAAGCAGAAAAATTAGCCGAGACCTTTTAACTATGGGCTTAGCAAAACGAATTATCCCGTGTTTAGACGTCGATAATGGTCGCGTAGTTAAAGGCGTTAAGTTCGTCGATATTCGTGATGCGGGCGACCCTGTTGAAATCGCTAGGCGTTATGACCAAGAAGGTGCTGATGAGCTGACGTTTTTAGATATTACCGCGACGCATGATAATCGGGAAACGTTAGTGCATGTCGTCGAGCAAGTTGCCGGTGAAGTATTTATTCCGTTAACCGTCGGTGGCGGTATTCGAACTTTAGACGATATTCGTCGCATGTTAAATGCGGGTGCTGATAAAGTATCGATTAACAGTGCCGCCGTGCATCGCCCTGAGTTTGTTCGCGAAGCAGCAGAGCGTTTTGGCTCACAATGTATTGTAGTGGCTATTGATGCTAAGCAAGTCGGCTTTGACGAACAGGCGCCGCGTTGGGAAATTTTTACCCACGGTGGTAGAAAAGCAACTGGAATTGATGCGATTGCCTGGGCAGAAAAAATGGTGGCGTTTGGTGCGGGTGAAATTTTGTTAACCAGCATGGATAGAGATGGTACTCGGATTGGCTTTGATTTGCCATTAACAGCAGCTATCAGCGCTGCCGTTGCTGTACCCGTGATTGCTTCTGGTGGCGTGGGTTGTTTAGAGCATTTAGCCGATGGTATTACTAAAGGACATGCTGATGCGGTATTAGCGGCCAGTATTTTTCATTTTGCTGAATACAGTGTTGAGCAAGCGAAACAACATTTACAAGCGCAAGGTATTGAGGTGCGTTTATGAGCTGGTTAGAACAAGTGCGCTGGAATGAGCAAGGTTTAGTCCCGGTGATTGCTCAACAAGCCAGTACTGGCCGGGTACTTATGGTGGCATGGATGAACGCAGAAGCGCTTGCTTTAACTGCGCAAGAAGGCTATGCAATATATTGGTCACGTTCGCGTGCTAAGCTTTGGCGCAAAGGTGAAGAATCAGGTCATAGGCAAAAAGTAATAAGCATTCAATTAGATTGCGATGAAGATGTGATTTTGCTAAGTATTGAGCAAGAAGGTGGTATTGCGTGTCATACCGGGCGAGAAAGCTGTTTTTATCGTCGTTTGATTGATGGCGAGTGGCAAACCGTTGAGCCTGTATTAAAAGACCCTGAATTAATTTATAACTAACATGCCAGAACACGACACGATATTAACGCAATTAGCTGAGGTTTTAGAACAGCGCAAACAGCAATCGCCCGATACCTCTTACGTCGCCAGTTTATACGCAAAAGGCCTAGATCTGTCTCTT
>CAWUNX010000232.1:0-6564 GCA_963923905.1 uncultured Methylocucumis sp. | reverse complement strand
TAACAGTAACTGAGCTTCAAAATTGTTGATTCCCATAAATGATCACTTGAGAATAGCTTTATTGCTAAATCGCGTAATAATAACATTCTGACAGCTTATAACTTTCAAATTCGCAATTATTGTCGTCATCAATTCTGCAAAAATGATAGCATTTTATAGAAAATATAAAACTATTTTGTTAACAACATCACAACCTAGCCCATATCATCTACATATATTGTTTAAGAATAGGATAGTTGCAAATAACAAGCTGCTAACAAGTGGGGTGTAAATTGCTCTATATGGAATCAATCGAAAATACATGATTTTGAGCACATGAGTACTTATTCAAATTGGCAATACAATACGTCAATAAGATGAAGATGAGTGATTTTCTAGGTTGCGATTGAAACAACAACACATAAGGCAGGAATTCTGTGCCTACACAACCAAGACATTGGTTGCTAGCGTAAGACACAGATACACATCCTTGTGTAATAGTTTGCGTTTATTATCTTTGATGTTTTTGCATTATCTCTTCAATAGCCTTCTGCTTACCCACCAGTAACGCACGCCACTGATAGGTATTCAGAAATTTTCTAAATTCGAGATGTTCGTAGCGCGGCTTACCTTTTAACCACGCGTCTAACCAGCCCCATAACATCGCTAAACTACCTAAGATATAAGGCTTTTCATTCAATCTATATACAGCACTGGCTAGCATATATAAAAAATCTGTACCCATGAAATACTGACCATAGCCATGACGCATACGACCGACATAAATATTCTGCTGTGATGAACCCATAGGCCGTAAATGAATAAATCTAAGTTCAGGCTCATCCCAGCTACAGGCAATCCAGCCCTGCATACGGCACTGATGGCAATCGATGCCATCCCACATCACTTCGCGCACAAAACCACCAATGGCTTTAAAACACGACACGCGATAAAATTTAGTCATGCCTAGCGAGGTTTCATCACCGTGGCGTTCATATTCCAATTCGCCGTTATCATGCTCGATATACGCTTTACCGCTACAGGTTGCAATCTTAGGATTTTCGACCATACGCGTTATTAATACTTCAAAATACCGAGGTGGCAGTCTTAAATCTAAATCCAGCTTACATAAAAAATCATAGTCATCTGGATTAATCGTGGCATAACCGGCATAAAACGCATCAATCACACCTGGCCCTACGGCACGATAGCCTCTATCACTACGCGTCACCACGCTAATCCAATCATAACGGCGTTGATACTCGGCTAATATGGTCGCCGTTTCATCCGTTGAACCATCGTCGACAATCACCCATTGCGTGGGCGTTACCGTTTGGTTAACTACAGAATCCAAGGTTTGTCGCATATATTGTGCTTCGTTGCGGCACGGGGAAATTAAAACATAACGGTGCAACATCATAACTATCCTTAACAAAGTGACTGAGCCAGTAAAGTGTATTCTAATAAGTTATAATTGATTTACCTACTTTATGCTTTTCATTCCTGCCTAATCATGCTAAAACTCACTGAACTCGCGGCTTCTGACGTCGCTATTGACGACAGCTTAACCTTGCCTTTTGACGCTAGGCAAAAATGCCGTTTACCGGCAACGACTGACAACGGTATGAAAATCGGCGTGTTTTTACCGCGCGGCCAAGCCATACGCGCCGGAGTCGTGTTAACTGGCGAACAACACTACAAGGTTCGCATCAAGGCCGCGCCAGAAGCCTTATCAATAGTTCGCTGTGATGATACTTTGTTATTTGCAAGGGCTTGTTATCATTTAGGCAATCGCCATGTCGCATTACAAATCTTGCCAGGCGAATTACGTTTTTTACACGACCATGTGCTTGATAAGATGGTAGAAGGCTTAGGCTTAACCGTACACCATGACACGCTACCGTTTGAACCTGAAGCTGGAGCGTATCATAGTCATGGTCACTGATTTAAGCTTATTACGCTTATTGCAGCTCGTCAGCCCTAGCTTACCTATTGGCATGTATAGTTACTCGCAAGGACTAGAATCAGCAATTGACGACCATTTAGTCGGCACTGCCGAACACACTCATGGCTGGCTAAAAGGTATGATGCGTTATAGCCTAATGCCGACAGATTTAGCGATTTTGTCACGTTTATACTTAGCATGGCAGCAACAAGATTTAGACAACGTTAAACACTGGAGTCAAACACTTAACGCATTTAGAGAAACCTCAGAACTACGCGCCGAAGATCGCCAAACCGGTCAAGCCTTAGCTAAATTATTAGGCAAGCTTGACTTAGTCGAAGCAGAAGCGTGGCAACGTTCGCCTGAAGCCACTTTAGCAACGTTATTTAGCTTAGCAGCCGTGCGTTGGCAAATTGAATTACGCACCTGCCTCATTGGCTATTGCTGGGGCTGGCTGGAAAATCAAGTATTATGCGCAATTAAGCTAGTGCCGTTAGGTCAAGTCGCCGGGCAACAATTATTACAAACCCTAGCGGTCGAGATACCAGAACTCGCTGATACGGCATTAGCCTTAGACGATGCTATGATTGGTGGCAGCACTTTCGGCTTAGCGCTAGCCAGTAGTCGCCACGAAGTCCAATATTCCCGATTATTTCGCTCTTAGAGAACAACCATGACTAAACACGTTTTAAGAATAGGTATAGGTGGCCCAGTAGGTTCGGGCAAAACAGCCTTAGTCGATGCTTTATGCAAGCGTATGCGCGACCGTTTTGATATAGGCGTAGTTACTAACGATATTTACACTCGCGAAGACCAACAATTTTTAATCAATAGCCAAGCCTTGCCAGAAGAAAGGATTTTAGGCGTAGAAACCGGTGGTTGTCCGCATACCGCGATACGCGAAGATGCGTCGATGAATTTGGCCGCGATTGATGACTTAATGCAGCGCTGGCCTAATTTAGATTTTATTATTGTCGAAAGTGGCGGCGATAACTTAAGCGCGACGTTTAGCCCAGAGCTCGCGGATTTAATGATTTATGTGATTGATGTGTCGGCAGGTGACAAAATCCCACGCAAAGGTGGCCCTGGCATTACCCGCTCGGATTTATTAGTGATTAATAAGATAGATTTAGCGCCTTATGTCGGCGCATCATTGGAGGTCATGGATAGAGATGCCAAAAAAATGCGCGGTGATAAACCGTTTGTGTTTAGTAATTTAAAAACAAGTACCGGTTTAGCAGACATTGAAGCCTTTATCATCCGCGCAGGCATGTTAGAAGAAGCTGTTATGCATTAAACAAAAAACGTATCGACGGCAATTGCACCTAATGGCGGTAATTCGGTATAAATGCCTAGCGCAATCACCAAATCGCTATCGGCTTGAAAACCGGCTTGACCGTCATTAACGATTAAATATGAAATACCGCCGTAAGTTTGTACCAATGCGGCGCTATTGGCTTGCAATGCTTGATTACCGGCTTGACCACCATTCGCATCGGTAAAAATATGGGCAATATTTGCTTTGCTTAACCCAAACGCCTCAATATCGTTAGCCCGCGTTAAGCTAACAGGCTTGGTCAGCTCCGCACCGTTAAGCACGAGCAAATCAACTTTATCGCTGCCTACGCCAAAATCATCAACCTCATCAGGCTTAGCCAACAGCGATTGCCCAAACTGAAACACAAACACATCGTTATCATCAATATCACTGGCAAAAAAATCGTAACCCGCCCCGCCGTTTAAAATATCATGTCCGTACAAACCGCCATCAATATGGTCGTTTCCGTTACCACCAAAAATAACATCGTCATTGGCATAACCACTGCTGTCTCCGTATAACAAATCATCACCGTTACCGCCGTACAGCGTATCGCCACCCTCCATGCCATAAATAATATCGTCACCGTCGCCGCCAGATAACACGTTATCAAGTCCATTACCTTCAAGGGTATTATCTAATTCATTACCCGTTCCCTGAAACCCTAAGCCAATTAACGTCAAATCTTCCACATACGCGCTTAAGCTGTATTTACTAGCTGAAGATTGCACCAGATCTGAACCACCATTCGCCTCTTCTATGACCTTATCAAACGGCGAATCCACGGTATAAGTATCATCGCCTTTACCACCGATTAACGTATCAACACCTTTGCCACCATCTAAAACATCATACCCACCTAGGCCTTGCAATTGATTTCTAGCTGAATTACCGGTTAGATGATTAGCCAAATCATTACCGACGCCATTAATCGCGGCTTTACCGGTTAGTATTAAATCCTCCAATGTCGCGCTTAAACTAAAGCTTACCGATGACTTCACTAAATCATAATCAGATGTGCCGGCTTCTATAACTTTATCGCCTAAATCATCAACAATATAGGTATCGCCACCTGAACCACCGACTAAGGTATCCTTGCCTTCACCACCATCTAAATAATCAAAACCACTGCCGCCGACTAAGCTATCGTTTTTGCTGCCGCCTAGCAAAGTATCATCATCCAAACCACCGTCTAGGTAAACAGCACCATTAGTAAATTGCGCGGCATCGATATAGTTCTCACTATCACCACCAACCAATTCAGCGCGTTCTATACTGAGCAACACATCAACGCCTTGACCTATTAAGCGATTGTTAGTTAACACAAACTTATTTAAATCGCCGGACACCACTATTTTATCCACACCAGCACCACCGTTTAACACATCGGAGCTTTCGCCACCTGCTAACGTATCATTACCGTTGCCGCCGTATAAGGTATCGTCTTCACTACTGCCGGTTAAACTATCATTACCGTCTTCACCATATAAGGTATTCTCACTATTAACACCGGTTAACACATCATCGCCATTCGTGCCCTGCTTAACCGCGCCCGGCAAATCAATGCTAGGCAGCGCAATTCTAAGATTATACAAGCCTGTCGCATTAGCAAAATCACGTTCCGCGCCAGCTACGCCAAACACATAACTACCCGCTTTTAACCCCGACAACTCCAAGCGGTAACTATACGGGTAATTATCCGATTGAGTACTCACTTGCATTTCCTTATATTGCTGAGTAGTCTCGTCAAATTGATATAAGCGCATTTGATAATAGCCTTGTATCGCGACGACATCAGGAGAAGATAATTCGATATAACTATTAATCAATGCTGTTTTTGTTAATTCAAATTGATAAAAATCGATGTTATCGCTAGAGGCGTTATCAGGTAGCGCGGAAATAATGCCACCACCCGTATTTGTCCCTTTAAGCTGACCTAAGTCAGTAGCTAAAATCAAAGCATCATTGTTTTCGGTATCGATAAAACCTAAGTTAGTCGCCATTGTGTTTACCTCATTATTTGGGTAAGAATTAGAAGAAAAGCGCATTATAAGGTATGGTTGAGCCGCGCTATTGTGCGGCAATAACCGCGTAACAGAGCAAGAAAGCTATACCATTTCACTAAATTTAGGTAAATAGTTAACTGAATATTGAGCAAGGCATGACAAATGCCTTTAAAGCGGTAACTAACATGAAACAAACCTGAGCAACATAGTTTCGCTTGCAGTTTCTTATCCAGCGTTAACAGCTCAAGGCCGTTCACTTCAGCGGTAGCTGCAATAATGGCGTCGGGCAGTTTGACACGATGTTTACGCCTAAATTGTATGGTCAGCTCTTCAATAGGCTGGGTAAAATTTAGGTGAGTGATTCTGCCCAACAATCCCTTTAGCGCCTGTTCTTCATCGTTGGTTAGTGCGTGTCTCAAAAGTCTCCCTGGATTACGCCTTGCGCGCATCAAGCCTGTTTAACATTAGATTAATCATCGCGAGATGGACAAATGCTTTGCTGGAGTCAGTACACACCTCGTAGTCTTTGCTGACGAAGTACGACCTCCCAGATGATGCGGAAATATTCTGCTATCCACTGCGTAAATGCTTTTCCGTGGTATCCACCATCCACCCAAATGCGGCGTATCTTTTTGCAGCTACCGGTCAGTGACCCCAAGATAAGCTTCGCCCCCTCGCGTTCGGGCACATTGGCCGCTGTCACCACAACCACCATGAGGAGTCCCAAGGTATCGACGAGGATATGACGCTTGCGTCCTTGGATACATTTAGCGGAATCGTACCCCTTAACTCCCGCCAAGGCTGTAGTTTTAACGCTTTGGCTATCGATAATACCGGCTGTCGGGTGCTTATGCCGCCCCGCTTTTCGCCGAACATCGGCGCGTAGCGTGTCGTGAATTCTTTCCCAGGTGCCGTCTTTAACCCAACGCCGGAAGTAGCCATAAACGGTTTGGTACGGAGGAAAGGGAGTCCATCGGCAACAAGCGCCAAGCGCAGCCGCTACGAACGACATAGAAAATGGCATTCATCACCTTGCGTAGATTGACTTGCCTGGGTCGGCCGTCAATACTGTTGACTTTAGCCAATCGGCTCCATTTTCTTAGCCCGCTTTGCTTTCCATTTATTAGGAACGCCTTTATTAACACGAGGTTTTGAGGGTTTGGCAGCCTTCGATCGGTAATAAACAACCCATCGAATAGAATCGACTAAGTCGAAGAAAATGGTTAAGGCACGCTCGGAATTTATGACCAAGAACACCGCTATCCGACATTCCGCACCCCATATCTAGTTAAAAATGATTTAAACTGCGCCAAACA
>CAWUNX010000231.1:0-6565 GCA_963923905.1 uncultured Methylocucumis sp. | reverse complement strand
TGAAAATGGTGATAGGGACAGAATAACCATCAATTTATTTATGCACCAACGCCTAATAAAGTGAGTGCTAACCAAATTATTAAACCTGCAATAATCATTATCGCTAGAATGGTAAGACCTATCACTACCTCAATAAAACTATAGCCATTTTTACAAGTTTAGCTTGTTTTATACCCGGCAACAAATACTGTAAATCCCTAACAATACAATGATATGTCATTCCACATAGCATTGATTTTCGTAGTCTAGCCATCTACACACCCAATTCGATACGCTAGTTTTAAAAACCAATGTGTCAGCCAAAAACACAACTACTCACAACAAAACTCAATTTTAGCCATTTGTCATCAAAAGGTAACAATCGCTTTGTTACTATTTTGTTACTATACGTTGTTTTATATTATTGCTAACACTATGTCTCGATTGAATGTTCTTGTAGTTGAAGATGAAGATGCCATCAGAAGCATGTTAATGATGGTTCTTGAGCAAGCTGGCTTTAAATCTATCGCCGCTAGCGACGCTGAAGATGCCCAACGGTTGATTAATGATATTTCACCTGATTTAATCTTGTTGGACTGGATGTTGCCTGGAATTAGTGGTGTCGAGTGGGCAAGGCGGCTAAAAAAAGAACCCGCTTACCGCGATGTACCCATTATATTGTTAACCGCACGCGGCGAAGAAGAAGATAAAGTACGCGGTCTTGAAATCGGTGCCGATGACTACATTACCAAACCTTTTTCACCTAAAGAACTCATCGCCCGTATTCGCGCGGTGTTGCGCCGTAGCGGTAAAATTCAAGGCGTCGCGCAAATAATATTAGGCGATTTAGTCTTGGATACTGAGCAACATAGGCTTAGCATAGGCGATAAGCAATTAGAAGTAAGCCCAACTGAATTTCGCTTAATGCAGTTTTTTATGACGCATCCTGATAAAGTGTACAGCCGTACACAGTTGCTCGACCAAGTATGGGGACGTAGCGTGTATATCGAAGAGCGCACAATTGATGTGCATATCAGACGGCTGCGTAAAATTTTAAGCGAACATGGCCGCGAAGAACTAGTACAAACTGTGCGCGGCTTTGGTTATCGATTTTCACTGATAGATTAATGAGTTGTGTATGAACGCCTGGCGTGGAGAGTTAGTTAAATTATTCTTACTTTATTCTGGCGTATCGTTAATCAGCAGTGTGGCCGGCTATTTATTGCCTTCCCTATTAGTTCTCACCCTAATTTTATTATCGGCGCAATTATTACAAATTCACCGCTTTGAAAAGTGGATTAGCGTCGGCGGTAAACGCACCTACCCTAAAACCGCTGGCGTTTGGGAAGATATTTATTGTCACTTTTACCGTATTAAAAAAAACGAAAAACGCCGCAAAAAAAAGTTGCGTAAAATGATTGAGCAATTTCGGCAATCTACCGAAGCTCTACCAGATGCCGCAGTCGTCTTAGGCAAGCACGACGAGATAGAATGGACTAACAAAGCATCAAGACAAGTCTTAGGTTTAAAGCAAACCGATAAGGGTCAACGTTTGCCCAATTTACTACGCTTTCCAGACTTTATTCGCTATTTAAAATCAGCTAATTACAGCGAACCCATCATCGTGCCATCACCGGTTAATCATCAAATGACATTGGAAGTCAGAATTATTCCGTATGGCTCAGGCCTGCGCTTGTTATTGGCGCAAGATGTGACGCAAATGCAAAAAATGCAAACCATACGCAAAGATTTTATCGCGAACGTATCGCATGAGCTTAGAACGCCGCTTACCGTATTAAAAGGTTATCTGGAAACACTACAAGACATGGATGACGGTCAGTCGCCTTTACTGACAACCTCTTTCAAAGAAATGCAAGGCCAAACAGAGCGCATGCAACATCTGGTCGATGATTTGCTCTTGCTTACCCGTTTAGAAACTCAGCAGAAAAAACACGATTGTGTCGATATGCCTCAGCTATTAAGTCAAATTTGCAAAGATGGTAGCCACCTAGATAATCAATCGAGCCGAATTCATTTAGCGCTAAACACCGAAGCGCGTTTATTTGGTGAAGAACAAGATTTGCGTAGCGCGTTTACCAACCTGCTCGGCAATGCCTTAAAGTATTCCGCTGAAGATACACCGGTACAAGTCAACTGGTATGAAACAGCAAACGAATTAATTTTATCAGTGCAAGACCAAGGTGAAGGTATTGCCACCACCGATATACCCAGAATCACTGAGCGCTTTTATCGCGTAGAAGCCAAGCGCAGAAGAAAAATTCCCGGCACCGGCTTAGGCCTAGCCATTGTCAAACATGCACTGATGCGCCATGACGCACACCTAGACATTCGTAGCGAACTGGGTAAAGGCAGTTGTTTTAGTTGTCATTTTCCGATTAGACGCAAGTGTTGAGCGTTTTTTTGAAAATTAAGAGTTGCTTTTTTCCTTCAATACATTAAAATGCACGGCTCTTGGAGAGCTGGCTGAGCGGTCGAAAGCGGCGGTCTTGAAAACCGTTGAAGGTTTATCCCTTCCTGGGGTTCGAATCCCTAGCTCTCCGCCACTCAATTCATTGATTTTGAACACTTTTGATTTATAAAAACTTTTTTACAAATCATTAAGCGTTTTTGCACAAAAAAGCCTTTTTTGTACTTTGCTACAAAGCGATGCTACACAAAATGGTCAATTCTTTTCTCGTTCGACGCTCTAACGTCTTATATTTTCGTCTTTCCGTCCCCCGTCGTTTTCATAGTTTTTTGGTTCGCGAGTTCGTCGTTTCACTCAAAACCGAATTACACAAACAAGCTGTTCCACGCTCGTTATTACTTGCCAGCGAGGCTAAAAAGATATTTTTATATTGCGATAGCCTTTTGACAAATGAAGCTGTAAGCGTGGCGTTGGATGAAAATATCAAAGATGCTTTAAAAAACTGTATAGGTGGAAAGGTGGAAAGAAAAAAAAACCTACCCGAATTGATAGCCTTAAAGAAACAAAAGATCGAACATGACAGAGCGCGCGACGAATTAGAAGATTATTATCAGAAAAAGCTTGTCGCAGCGCGCCAACAAGCTGAAAAAGCCGCTCTGTTGCGTGAAAATGAGTTGTTAAAGCAAATAGCATTAGGTGGCGTTAAGTCGGCTGAATCATCGGTTAAACCCACTGCTTTAAATTCGCCCACTTTGTCTGAAGCGCTAGATGCGTTTTTAGAAAGCTACACTGGTAGCGGTTCGGCTGATGGTGGTGAGAATTTTAAGAAGATGCAAGGGTTTTGCCGTTTGTTTAATAGTTACTTACCCAGCAAAAACCTTTCTGATGTAAACCAAGTCGATGTGAATC
The DNA here is from genome assembly GCA_963923905.1 of uncultured Methylocucumis sp. GTDB lineage: Bacteria > Pseudomonadota > Gammaproteobacteria > Methylococcales > Methylomonadaceae > Methylovulum. The sequence goes on along the minus strand of CAWUNX010000231.1, from coordinate 3,249 downwards.
AATTTTTTAAGCTGTTAGTGCAATATCCCGGCGGCAGGGGCGGTAGAAGTGCCAAGTTTGAAAAACTTAGTTTTTTAGAACGTATTAAATACGGAAAGGCTAACAACCTTCCCGCTATCAGTGCCGGGAATTTTAGAACGGGTTACAGGTTGCCAGCTAATCAAGTGTTTTCGTTTTTTCGCGCTGAATACCCGGATTTTGCCAATTTAAGCGTTGACCATGTTGACTACGAAAAATTGGGTGGCAAGGTTGAAAAAGGCACTGAGAAACAACGCTCGCTAAGGTTGGATGAAGTTGAAAAACTAGTTAAAAGCGTTTCCTACTTTCTTGACGATGATAAAAATGACCATAAGTTTTGGTTAGTTTTAATCGGTTTATATAGCGGCATGAGAGTTAATGAAATATGCCAGTTGAACCCACAAACCGATATTTTGAAAGACAAAAGCGGCAACTGGTATTTATGGATTAATGATGAAACTGAGGCGGATGACGGTATTGATAAGCGGCTTAAAACTGGTGAGGGTCGAAAAGTTCCGATACATTTTGAATTGCTTAAATTGGGCTTTGTCGATTACGTTGAACGAGTTAAAAAACTAGAACATAAACGCATCTTTAACGCATGGAAACCTAAAGACGGTAGGGCAAGTTATTACGCTGAAAAATGGTTTAGAGAGCATTTGATAAGTTTTAAATTGCGCGATGACACATTAGGGAAAAAGGTTTTAGGTATGCACTGCTTGCGTTCTACTTTTTCGACGCACCTGGTCAAGTGCCTGATTTCAGATTTTAAAAGGAGTGAACCGGGTTTAGTTGAAAGTGAGTTAAGAAATAAAGCCTACGCGGCAATCAGGCCGGTTATAGGTCATGCTGATGGCTTGGTTGATGAGGGCGGTAAGAGTTTGAGTATAACCGCTGGTTATGTTGATGACGATGTGTTAGCCGATGTTTTTGACGATTCAAAAATGCTTAAGTTGGCTGAGTTGGTAAACAAGTTAAGCTATCAAAAATAATGCTACCGGCGCGTTTGCTTTCTTGAATGTTAACGCGCCAGTTATTTTGAAATTGATGTGAAGATTAAAAGACGTTTACCTTAAAAAATCGATTTTAAGGCCGTTTTTAGGCGTTTTGTTGAAAGTGGCTGTACTGCAAGGCTAAGTGAACTAATGGCGATTTAATGGGCTTATCGTGCGAAATTAGGATAGATTCGTTTGAATTGATGGATCTAATTATCAAATTGCCGTTGTTTAGTTTGTGAATTTCTAAATTACTGATATGGGTTGTTGATGACGGTTCACTGGTGTCGTTGAGAAGGTTGACGAATTGATTGAGGTCTATTAATTGAATTTGCATTTTTCTTAACCCTTTGTTGTTTGTGTGAGGTTAAAAAATAGCATATTTTGCGGGTTAACTGAATAATTTTTGATTTTAAATCAACAAGTTAAGTAAGTAGTTACTTATTTTTTAATGTTGTTGTTATAGAAGTCGGCGGCTTGCTTGTTAAGCGATTTGGTTATGTAGTGATACCGCTCGTCAGTTTGCTTTTTCAAAACAACTCTCTCTATTTGCCTTTCGCTAATTTGTTTCGATGAATAACTAACCCAGTTGAAATGGGTATAAAATTCGCCGTATTGCTTGATGAGCTTTTGCCTTTTTTGTAAAGGAATGCTAACAGCTTTCAAACTTGACGGATTGCCATCGAGTTTTTTATAGAGGGATGATAAAGCTTTGTAAATTTTTGTAGTTTCTTCGTAGTTATCCAGTTGAATTTCAAAGTTAATGTGAGTTATTAACTTACTCTCTTTTTTATCAAATTCACCATAAGCCCAGAACTGCGGTTCTCTACCTAATTCAGCTTTCAATCTTTTTTGAATTTGTTTATAAATCAGCTTTAATTTTTTCCCGTCACTCGTATGTAACCTGGTTGGCAGTCTGATGACTATGGGAACGGATAAGTTGGCTGTAAGGACATACTGGCAAACTAACAGTTTTAAAATCGGATCGTGGTTATTTCCCAACCTGCTAAATTCGGGTGTGTTCTTATTGAAGTAAGCTTCTTTAAATTTTTCTAATTTACTCTCTTTTTCGCCGCTTAGTTTTGTGTTAGGGATAGTTGAGTATATATACTTACTTAACCCTTTTATTTTTGTCTTTTTTAAAAACGTTGTAGCCCTTGCTGCGCTTGACATGCGGCGGTTTGTACGACGATGACGTTTCGCTGTTTTTGGGCGTGAATTGTAAATTTTACTTTCAAATTTTTCGTCGGTAGTCGCCGTCAAATCGTCAGTTTTTGTGGTATAATGGTCGCTCACTTGTATTACCTTCGTTCTCTTTTCACACCATCGCCGCCAAGCTTGTTGATGTGAAATTATTTGTTTTTAACCCGACCTAAATCGGGGAAAGTTCATAATCTAAGCCGCTTAATTAGCGGCTTTTTTATTTCAATTTTCAAATTTACTCTGAACCGTTAAAGGATGGGGGTTAATATTTACCGCTCAGTTCTAAGACTTCCCTTTTTTATGCGCCTTCAAGCTCTTCGACTTCACCCGCTGCAATCTTCCGCGCGAGTTGGGTTTCTTCGTCAGTCATGCGTCTGATGGTCAACTGAGGTAAAACGCTGTGCTCGTGCAAGCTGCTTTCGTCTATTTTAAGCGCCTTGCGGATGACAGCCTGCGTGACGGTTAAGGTGGTCGCGATAGCTGCTAGCGCTCTTGCTTTTCCGGCATAATCGCTTGTTTTGTCGGCTGCAATCTCTTCTAGTGCGTTGAATGCTTCAATTCTAATGGCATTAGCGATAGCCATATCATCGGCGATACTGCGTGCTATGTACGTCTTCACTTCGCCGATGAGTGCCGCGTCTTCTAACAGCTCTTGATGCGCCTGGCTTATGAGTTTTTCACATAACGCCGATTTAGTTACTTTGCCAGACTTCAGCACGTTGTGGATTGTGCGGATAGAGTAGCCGAGCTTAGCGGCTATCGCCGACTGGCTGTAGCCCGCCGCTGACAAGATGTAAATACGTTCTACTTGCTTACGCGTCATTCCTATTTGCCCCTCTGCGCTACCCAATTTTTTATTATCAAGCTAGCCATTTTTGATAATTTAAAGCCGTGCTGCATCCGGTATAGGTCAAGGATACGTTTCTCCTCAACCGTTAGAGTTATCGTGACACTTTTATGCCCTTCAGTTTTGATGTTATCGTCGTGTTTGTTGTGTCGTTGTTGCGTTGCCATTCTTGCCCCTCATCACATC
>CAWUNX010000230.1:0-6609 GCA_963923905.1 uncultured Methylocucumis sp. | reverse complement strand
TTCACCCTTCTTAAATTTTAAGACTGGGGGTTTTAAATTTCGGAAATAGCCTAAGTAGCCAGATAACATTAAAGTGGGCTTCGATCTCTAACACTGATACCTATCAAATATGTTATGCAACCCAAACCATTAAAGATGTTAATGCTTGTACTAGCTATACCAATGGGAAGTTAATATCAACAAAAATTAACAAATATACAATCACCCAACTATCTGATGGCTCACCTTATTACTTTAAAGTACAGGCAGTTTCCGCTACTGGCGATATATTAAGCGCTAGTAAAACAATCACTACTCGCCCACAACCCATTCTAAATGACACCGGTATTTCATCTGATCAATGTTATCAATCAGGGAGTAATTCATTACTTGCTTGTAGCAATGCTTCAGCACAAGCTTTAAGCAAAGCTCAAGATGGTAGTACAGGTAGAGACTCGGGTGCAATAACAAATAGCGGCGCTGATGGTTTATTAGGGTTCAGCTTCACCAAAATTGACAACCAAGGCAAAGAGCTACCGAAAACAGCCAAAACATGGTCTTGTATTAAAGATAACGTAACAGGTTTAGTATGGGAAGTTAAAACTGCCGACGGTGGATTACGGGATTGGCAAAAAAATTACACCAACTACAGCTCGGCCTTTGGCGTTTCAACAGACGCTAACGTATTTGTACAAGAGGTAAATGCACAATCTTTATGTGGTGCTAGCGATTGGCGCGTTCCTGACGCCAGAGAATTACAGAGCCTGATTTATTATGGTGTTGCCTACCCTAACGCCATGATAGAAAAGACTTTTTTCCCTAACTCTCGTAATACTCAATATTGGTCAACATCTCCATATACTGATAACGCTGATTATGCTTGGTATGCAAACTTTAACGATGGCAAAATTAACAGTGCAGACAGGTTTCACCAATATGCGGCCCGGTTGGTTCACGGTACGCCTTATTCAGTTAGTACCAGATATACTACTTCTGCTGACGGCCAAGAAATTACTGACAACAAAACTCAGCTAGTCTGGCGCCGCTGCAGTGAAGGTTTAATTTGGAATGGTATTACTTGCGCAGGCACACTGACTTATTTTAATCACGAGTCTGCATTATCCTATGCTGCCTCTGAAGCTAGCAAGACATCTAAAGCATGGCGCCTACCTAATATCAAAGAACTATCGAGTATTTCTGATATTGCTAGGAATCCAGACCCAGCAATTGATACCTCAATTTTTCCAGGCACAATATCAGAACGGTACTGGTCCTCCTCAGCTTATTTAACTAATCCTACCTATGCTTGGTACGTGGATTTTTTTGATGGCTACGTCAACTATGGACTACGCACCAGTAATTTTGCTTTACGGCTAGTCAGAAACTAAAGCTCAACTTGCTACTTATGAATAAAATGCAAAAAGGGTTTACTCTTACTGAAGTATTGGTTACCGTCTCTATAATCGGAATATTATCAGCTATAGCTATTCCAAGTTACAATTACAGCGTCAGCAAATCACGCAGAACAGACGCCAAAACCGAGCTAGCAAACTTAGCTAATTTTATGGAACGGCAAAATACCGAGTTTGGCTGCTACACTGACCCTGGAGCCGATGGAATTTGTGCGAGTGGTGATGATACTACACCTGTGCTACCGTATAACGTCGCCCCAAGAAACGGAACGGCTTATTATACTATTGACTTAGTTCAGGTAACGCCTTTCTCATTTACGTTAACGGCCACACCTATTCCAGGCCAAGCACAAGAGCATGATGATTGTGGCGCATTATCACTTGACAGTACTGGAACCAAAAATTTCGCCCCTTTAAATCCAGGCTTACGCCTGCAAGACTGCTGGTAATCTCGCTCAAACACAAGGACGTGTTTAAAGTGCATTAATTAACCGCAATTCCTGCGGATACGGCGACATATAGTACGACTCATCAATATAAGCATCAGGATATTTACGAAAATGATGCTTTAACAAGGTCAGTGGCACAATTAACGGGATTTCACCATCACGATACCGCTCGATTAACTCACAGAGTTCGGCTTTATCATCAGCGCTTAGTTCTTTTTTTAAATAACCTTGAATATGCTGCAACACATTAACGTGATTTGCGCGCTTAGCAATGGTTTTTAGGATTACCATCAGTTGAGTAATGTATTGTTCCGCTATACTTTCAACATTTTTTTTGCTAACCGTCGCTAATAATTGGCCTAAATCACGATAATCCGCATGGCTCATGATGATTAGTTTATGACGGGCATGAAACGTGGTTAAGGTTTGCGGTGTTAAACCTTCAGCAATTAACTGCTTCCACCGATATGACACATAAACACGCTGTATAAAGTTTTCCCGCAAAGCCGGATCGCCTAAGCGCCCCTCTTCTTCAACCGGTAAAAGAGGATTATTACGCATCATTTCTTCGGCATAAATGCCAACGCCGCTACGGTGTGGCAATTCACCGTGAAAAACTTTAACACGCTCCATACCACAGCTTGGCGAGTCTTTTTTTAAGATATAGCCACATAAATCAACATGGGTAGATGCTTGTTGCTTTGCATATTGGCGTAACTTGTCGGTCACATCCATATCAGGATTGGCGACGCCAATGCTGCGCAGCTCGCCGTTTTGTTTGACTAATCGTATTGTAGGCCTGGGTGTACCTAAACCAATAGCGACCTCAGGGCAATAAGGAAAAAACTCAAAATAGTCCGACAACGTGCCGACAATATACGAGTCACGTTTATGCCCACCATCAAAGCGAACATAATGGCCTAGTAAACAACTGCTAATACCGACAGGGATTTTATTCATTAATAATGTGGGGGGATTTCATAAACAGGTTTATCGATTGAAAGGTCCGGGCTAGCCGCATTCATTACACTGACTAGCCGCTCGTTTAACAATGTACAGGTTTTTTCTAAACAATCAATTTGTTGCTGTTGCTTAGCGACGACTAGATTCAAAGCATTTACTAAATCATCTTGATAAGCCAACTTACACTCAAGCTCAATAATGCGTTGTTCTAACATTCACTTAACAACAGAATTAATTAAAACAGAATGAGGTGTGTTATCTTGACTGCTAACCGACTCAATAGTACCGATTAAATCCCCAGGTGCAGACACTGCGTTACCGGTTTTTGACACACGAGCGATGAGTTTAATTTCTGAAAACATCGATAACTTATACATAGGTGACATCGCCAGCGCATCAGATAGTGTCACTTGAACAGGCAAATCAGCCACTGTTTTCCTTACCACCGCTAAAGGCATTTTCGGCCCTGAAACGGCTTGAGCATAAATAAACACCGTATCACTAGGACTCACTTTTGCTTGTAATTCGGGCGCTAACATTACGTTAAGATGAACTTCATGGCCTGACATCGATGGTTGTTGTGCTTGTTCAGACGTATTGGGACTAGGCGAAGCATTGATGCTGGCCAACATTGCCTTTACTTGCTGCTGGGCCTCAGAATCTTGCGGTAACAAGCCATAGAGTTTTTGCCATAATTTAACTGCTTCTGGCGCCTCACCTGCTTGCGCCTTAACAATGCCACCAAACCATAAGGCAGAAACATTATCTGGCTCGCGCGCTAATACGTTTAATACTAACTCGGCAGGTTTACCGCTAAATTGCTCGTGATTAGCCAATGCCAACACTTCGGCGTATTCCAACATGAGGTCACTACGCTCGCCTAACAACTGATAAGCATGAGCGTAAGCGTCTACGGCTTTAGAATATTGCTGTAAATATTTATACGATTTGCCTAGCATATACCAGCCCTCAGCATTACCAGGGTCAGTTTTCATGCGCTCGGCAAGTTTAGCAACCATTCTATTAATGTCTTCGGCACTCGGTGTAGCCTTTGGTTGCGCTAGCATTTCTGGCGTAGGTTCTAATGCTTGAAAATCACCGATGCGACTGTATAACAATAAAGAAAATGCCGGTATCGCCAAACATAACACAGGAATTAACCAGCGGCCTTGTGTTTGCGTAGCCTCGACCGCTTGAGTAATAGCTAAATCATCAGCAAGGCTTAACTCTAACTCTTGCCGCTGTTGTTGGTAATCGTCGACAGATAAAACACCTGCGCTTTTTTGTTGTTTTAACTCATGCAACTGGCTTTTCGCGATAGCAATATTTTGCTCGGCTATATTTATCTCGTTGACTTTCGGCACCTTAATTAAAGGCAATAACAGCATTCCCAACGCTGTTAGCAACATCACAGCGATTAAACATATAAACAACGCGGTCAAACGTCTTCTCCTTCATCTAACAACTGACGAATCTTAGCTAAATCAGTGCTAGCCACTGTTTGCTCAAGTTTATTCTTACGTTTATGTCTAATCACTAAGCCTACGGAAGCTAAGCCCACGATTAAAAAAACAATAGGCCCTAACCACAGCACACCGGTTTTGGTTTTAAACGGTGGGTTATATAAAACAAAATCACCGTAACGATCCGTCATGAAACGCAAAATCTCGTCTTGGCTACGACCTTGTTGCAACATCTCATACACTTGTTTGCGCAAATCTGCCGCAAGCTCGGCATTAGAATCGGCTATGGTTTGATTTTGACACACTAAGCAACGTAGCTCAGAGGTAATATTTTCATACTCCGCTTGCTGAGTAGCATTGTCAAAACGCAGCGTATCAATAGCTAATACAGTCGAAACCGAGCATAACAGGCTTAGTAATAGCAATAATCTCATTATGGCTCCGCTTGCAATTGCAAAATTAACGGCAGCAATTCATCTTGAACTGCTTGCATGGTCACCGGCCCTGTGTGCTTATGACGTACTAAGCCTTTTTTATCAATGACAAAAGTTTCAGGCACGCCATACACACCCCAATCAATGCCTATGCGACCGTCATTATCCATAATACTCATCGTGTAAGGATTGCCTAAATCAGCTAGCCATTGTTTAGCCGCATCAGGCTCGTCTTTATAATTTAAGCCAATCAAGGTTATCGGTTGTTGCTTAACAAATTCATTTAGCACAGGGTGTTCTTGCCGACAAGACACGCACCACGACGCCCAGACATTAAACAACCAGACTTTTCCTTTTAGCTCATCAGGGGTTAATACCTTTTCAGGCGCATCTAATTGCTTAGCAGAAAAAACCGGTGCGGGTTTATTTAATAAAGGTGACGGAATTTCACTAGGATTTAAATGTAAACCAATAGCCAAAAACACGGCCATAATAATAAAAATAATTAACGGGATAATATATTTAAGCATGTTTTGTTACTCGATAACGCTTATCGCACGCAGCACAAAGCCCCCCTACGGCCATAAACACCGCGCCTAACCAAATCCAGCGAATAAACGCCTTATAATAAATCCGCAAACTCCACGCGCCCTGCTCGTCTAATGGCTCACCCAAGGCCACAAATAAATCTCTAAACAGCCCAGCATCAATCCCTGCTTCTGTCATTGGCATAGTTTGTACGCGATAAACACGCTTTTCTGGTCTCAACTCCGCTACTTGTTGCCCTTGGTAACTCACTGTCACTAAACCATTTTCGGCAGCATAATTGACGCCTTGCGTTTCCTGTACGCCATGAAACTCAAACACATAACCTGACAAATCTAGCTTTTCATGCACCGCCATGCGCACATCTTTTTCCACGCTATAAATCGAAGTTAGCGTAATACCGGTAATAAACACGGCAATCCCTAGATGCGCTAATGTCATGCCGTAAAATCCAGCCGGTATGCTTAAGACTCGCTGCCAAGTGAATTCCCGATTCGTTAAACGCTCGACGAACGCAAGCCCGGCAATCGCAGCACTCCATAAAGCCAATGTTAAGCCTAAACCAGCAAGCCAAGAATAAAACGGCATTAATAACGGTAACATAAAGCCTAAACCTATACAGCCTGCAATCAACCAACGTAAACGTGTGGTCAACGCCAATAAACTATCTTGTTTCCAATGCAAAAATACGCCTAAACCCACCGCTATGGCTAATGGTGCCATTAACGGAATAAACACCGCATTAAAATACGGCGGTCCAACTGAAATTTTACCCAGTCCCAACGCATCAATGATTAAAGGATAAAGCGTACCTAATAAAATACTGCTCGCCGTGACCACTAGTAACACATTATTCAATAAAATCACTGACTCTTTAGACGTTATCGCAAACGTGGCACTGCTTTTCACATAAGGTGCCCGTACGGCATAAATCAATAATGAGCCGCCTACGACTACCGCTAAAAACACTAAAATAAATAAGCCACGCGCCGGGTCGCTGGCAAACGCATGAACCGACGTTAACACGCCAGAGCGCACTAAAAACGTGCCAAGTAAACTTAAAGAAAAGGCAAAAATGGCTAATAACACCGTCCACGTTTTAAATACACCGCGTTTCTCAGTAGCTGCTAATGAATGGATGAGCGCCGTACCCACCAACCACGGCATAAACGACGCGTTTTCCACCGGGTCCCAAAACCACCAGCCACCCCAGCCTAGTTCGTAATACGCCCACCAACTGCCTAAGGCAATGCCTAGCGTTAAAAACATCCAGGCCATATTCGTCCAAGGCCGTGACCAACGCGCCCACGCCGCATCGAGTCTGCCTTCTAATAACGCAGCCAACGCAAACGCAAACGCCACA
>CAWUNX010000229.1:0-6610 GCA_963923905.1 uncultured Methylocucumis sp. | reverse complement strand
ACAATTGGCGACATTACAAAATCAACCTAAAAGTTCAGCAACGACAACACCGCCTACTCAACCTCAACAACCAGCGCCCGTAACGACTGAAACACCAACAGCTCCCGCTTCGTCGGCTACAAGTCCTGTTACTACGACACCTGTTACGCCTGCAACAAATAACACAACTGCGCCTACACAACAGACAGAAAAAACACCACCCGTTAAGCCTGCTCGTAAACCTATCGCTAAAGTCACACAAACCGAACAAGAATCAAGCGATTGGATTTATTTAGCCTTAGGCGGGGTAGGTCTTGCATTATTGGGCGGCTTAGGTTGGTTTTGGTTGCGTAATAGGCAAAAAGAAAAAGATGCGGCTATGCCTTTTCCGGTGTCAGCTCCGGTTAAATCGGCCAAGTTAACAGAGAGTGCAGCATCAACCAAAGATGAGGGGTTTGGTTTAGATTTAACGGATAATATTTTCTCTACTGATTTTGCGATAAGTGACTTCGATGTTATCGATATGGATCAAGGTGAGATTGATCCAATTTCTGAAGCGGATGTTTACCTAGCTTATGGCCGTTACCAACAAGCAGAGGATTTAATTCGAGATGCTATTAATGAACAACCTGATAGAGATGAATGTAAATTAAAATTATTAGAGATTTTCTACGCTAATGGCAATAAACGCGCTTTTGAAACCTATGCGAAAGAATTGATTGATAGCGGGAAAAATGATGACTTAGTGTTCTGGTCTAAAGTGACCGAGATGGGTAGTGAAATATGCTCGGATTCACCCATTTTCTCGAATAATTTTACCGGTCTTAATTTCCAAAAACCTGAACTCAATAAACCAGCTAAACCTAGCGATGAAGAAAAGAATTCAGACCTAGACTTTGATTTAGATTCTTTCGACCAGTTATTCGATGGTCAGAATGATTTGTTTGATTTAGACGCACTCGTTCCTTCCAAATCAGAGTCTTCTTCTAAAGCATCTGAGCCTCAGAAAAACAATACCAGCTTAGATTTTGATTTAAGCTTCTTTGATGAACCTAAACTAGAAGACAAGCCTGCATCAGCGCCCGTTTCTACCCCAACAAATACCGTTAAGGACTTAGAGGGTTTTGAGTTTGATTTTAATTTAGAACCTACTCCTCAAAGCAAGCCTAAGCCAGCAGCAACTGATGACTTTGATAAACTAGATTTTGGTTCATTTAATGAAGGCTTTGAAACTATAGAATTTACTCAAGAAGTTAAAAAGGAGCAAGCACCAAGCCTAGAAAAATCAAATAATATCGCATCGTCAATCGAAGGGTTTGATTTTGAAGAAGCATTAAAATCTGATCAAGGCTTTGAGGCTATTGAATTATCTCAGGCTAAACAAAGTACACCAAAGTCAGATAATACGATAGGCGCTTTCGATGACTTTGATTTTAGTGCTACAGTCTCTGCAAACGATAAACCTGAAAAAAGTTTCGGTATTGCTGATTTGTCTGAAATGGATGAAATGGAAACTAAGTTAGATTTGGCAATTGCTTATATCGATATGGGTGATTCCGATGCTGCGAAAGAAATAGCCCTGGAAGTCTTAAAGAAAGGCACGGCTGAGCAGCAAATGGTTGCACAGGCTTTATTAGACGGGTTATAAAACTACGTTACGCTTTGTTAATTGATAAAAATCACCAAAGCGTAATAACAGCATAGGTAGCAACAACAGATTTAATAGCGTTGATGATAGTAAACCGCCGATAATAATCGACGCCATAGGTCCCATAATTTCTCGCCCCGGATTATCGCTGTTCAATGCGATAGGTAACATGGCTAAGGCTGTTACCAAGGCCGTCATGACAATAGACGGTAAACGCTGACCAGCGCCTAATACCATCGTTTCTAAATTCCACAGTCTTTTTTCCTCAATGAGCAAATAACGGTAGTGTGCGATGAGCATAATACTGTTGCGTGCTGTTATTCCAAATAAGGTGATAAAACCTACGACTGCGCCAACCGATAACGCGGTGTCTGTTAATAACACGGCTAAAATACCTCCGATTAACGCAAAAGGTAAATTGGCTAAAGTAATCATGACATGACGCAAACTTTGCATCGCTAGATAAGACAACATTAACACGCCCGCACCAGCTAAGAGTGCTTGTATGATGAGTTGTTGGCGCGCTTCTGCTTGCTCAATGGCGGCACCGGTAAATTTGATGATAGTATTTTGAGCCGGTGCGATTTCAGTCAATATGCGTTGACGCAATTCTTGCATAAAATCATCTAAGTCCCGATTGAGTACATGGCTAGTGACGGTTTGTCTGCGTTGCCCGCCTTCGTGCAAAATAGCGTAGCGCGTGTTGGTATTCTGAATATCGGCAATCTGGTCTAATTCAATTAATTTATTAGGTTCTGAGCGTATCGGTAGTTTTTTTAAAAACGTAGGCTCTTGGCTAAATTCAGGCGCAAGCGTAACCGAAACGCCATAACTTTCTGTGTCGGTTTGAATTAGGCCGATATTACGAGCTTCAAAGGCGGCTTGTAAAACAGAGAGCACCTCAGTCGAAGAAACTTGCCAGAAATTCATCGCATCAGGTTTTAAATTAACCGCGAGCAGAGGTGCTGTAGGCGTAGAACGCACTTGTACATTGCTGCTACCTTTGATATTACGCACAATATTGGCGACGCTTTCAGCTTGTTGATCTAATTGAGTTAAATCATTGCCAAAAATATTAATTGCCACTGGCGCAGTATAACCTGAGATGGTTTCATCAATCCGCTCGGTCAAAAACGTATTGGCTTCTGATGAAATGCCGGGAAAATTATTTAATAGCGTGCGAATTTGCTCTAAAACCGCGTGTTGTTCGTGGCCTGTTAGCGGTTTAAGTCTTACCTCAAATTCACTGTAATGGCTGCCATAGGTATCGGCACCACGACCCGCACGACCTGCCCATTGCGATACCGATTCAACACCAGGAATAGCAAGAAAGTGTTGGGTTAGTTGTTGTCCTATGCGTATCGATTCTGTCAAAGATGTGCCAGGTGCGCTAGTCGTATGAACAATATAATGACCTTCACGTAATTCGGGCAAAAATTGTGATGGTAGTTCACTCAATTTGATAAGTGCTAAGACACTAGCCATAACACACAGACTGATTAACCAGACAAAATAACGGTTTGTAGTGACTAAAAATCGGCTATAAATTGGTAGCAACCATTGAGTTAAAGGGGGGGCGTTGACGGCTTTGCATTGAGCTAGTAATGCCTTAGCTAAGGCAGGCGTTAAGCTTAATGCTGTCAATAAAGAAATCAAGATAGCCAAAATATAGGAATAGCCTAGCGGTGCAAATAACCGTCCAGCAACACCCGATAAGGTTAATAGGGGGGTAAATACCAAGGCGACAATAAAACTCGCATAAACCACTGAGCTGCGTACTTCTAGCGAAGCTGAGTAAATCACATGCTCACTAGGTAGTGGTTCTGATTTAAGCGCATTTTCGCGCAAACGGCGAAAAATGTTTTCAGTATCAATAATGGCATCATCGACAACTTCGCCTAAAACAATCGCTAGTCCACCAAGTACCATAATGTTGAGTTGCTGGCCTGTGGTTAATAATACTAAGACAGCGCCAATTAACGACATGGGAATGGCTAAGGCAGAGATAAACGCTGTACGCCAATTATATAAAAACACATATAAAATAACGACTACGATAGCTGCGCCTAGCACTAAATGCGACGCCAGGCTGGCTACAGAGCGCTCTATGTAATCTGCAGGACGAAATAAATGGGGATAAAAATTAATGTGCTTATGGCTAAAAACAGGTGTTAATTCGTTAAGTGTTTGTTCTATATGTTTAGTGATAGACAAAGTATTCGCGCCATATTGACCTAAAATCATAAGCACTATACCCGGTTTACCCATGATTTGAGCGGCGCTAATAGCAGGTTCCGGTGCGAAACGAATATTGCCTAATTCACTCAAGCGAATAAGCCGCGTTTTGTCTTGTGCTAGCGGAATCATGAGCTGCTCAAATTGACTAGGGGTCGTAGCAAAGCCAAACACCTGCACGGTAAAGCGTTGGTTAGCATTTTCAATAAAACCGCCCCCGTGTTGTTGTAGCATAGGCTTTAACGCGTTAGTGACATCGCTTAGGCTAAGATTAAAATGCTTGAGTTGTAACGGATTTAACTGAATTTGTAATTGCTTAACCTCGCCACCGAATACATTGACATCCGCGACACCGGGTACAGATAATAACTGCGGAATAACGGTTCTATCGACTAAACTGCGTAATACCATTAAATCGACCTTATCTGATTGTAAGCCAATCGTCATTAACGTCGCAGAGGATGATGACAAAGGAATAATAACGGGGGTTACGTCTTTAGGTAACAATGCGGTTAACCCATTTAAGCGTTCACTGATAAGCTGACGATTACGAAATACATCGCTAGCCTCATTAAACGTAGCGGTGACGATAGACAAGCCTTGAATCGACTCAGAGCGTAATTCTATTAAGCCTAGGCTACCGCTAATGGCTGCTTCTATCGGCTTAGTAACGCTTGTTTCTACGTGTTCACTCGCAAGCCCTGGCGCTTCGGTTTGAATAATCACCCGTTTAGGTGAAAATTCTGGAAAAATGTCTAATCCTGCTAAATGGAGGCGGTAGCTACCATAAACTAAGACAATAAAGGCTAAAAAAATAATAAGCCAATGAAACTTAATCGAAAATCGTATGAGAGCAGAAATCATGGTAATTATTCAGCCTCCTTTCGCATTTTTGAGGCGTCATGCTGGTAAGTTATTGTTTTGTTGCCATTGAGGCCAAAAATATTAGCGGGTGATGAATAATTACAAATCATTGAGAGTCGGTGCAGTGCGGTATTTCTGCCGGGGTAAACAAATCGTTGCGTGATATGATATGTATTCTTTTATAGTAGACAAGGAATAAGATGCACGAACTTAATAACCAAGAGCTTTATCAAGCCTTGCATTATGCAAAAAGCTTGGACCAAGAAGCCGGTCAACGAATCCTAATTCAATTTCAAATTGACCAACCGCAATTTTTTCAAACCTTATTCAATACCTTTGCCGAAATAATATCCGCACAAGATGTTGAATTATCACATTTATATATGGATTTATGTTTTGATGTCGTATGTATCTATCAAAAAACCTTTGGTAGTATGCCTAAATTCAAAGACGACCCAGTATGGATGGAGCGGCAGGTTGAATCGTTAACTAAACTCATTAAGCCGTTTTCCAATAATAAAAATTTATCAGAAAAACAGATTCATCGTTTAAAAGACGACTTTTGGCAACCTGAAGCCGGTGAGTTAGCTCAAACGGTTTTAGTTAGTTTTTTGCATACCGCGATTGACGAACATGCCAAAGCACACAAAAGCGACACGGCGGCGGTAGAGTTAACCAAAGCGATGGCGTTTATGACGGTAAAATTATTTACCGCGTTATATGCTAGCAAGCCGGCGTCGGTTCATTAAATCTCTTTATAATAATTACAAGCACATGATAGAGAATACGTTATTTCAGGCACTGGAAAATTGCTTAAACAGTATTGTGTCTGATTCGGAAAAATACTTAACTCAAGACGAATTAGCCGGTTTATTCTACGCGTACACGATTACACCTAAAGCAGAGTTGCCTGGTATTGACAACAACGCTAGCGCATGGATAGCGGCATTGTTTTATGGCGAACATCCGTCACTTACCGACGAACAAATTCCAACGCTTAATCAAGCTTACCAAGCACTTGCCGAGGCATATCAAGGCGCATTAGCGCAAGGTCAGCTTGAGTTTCCATACAACTTAAGCGAGATTAACGAAGATAATTTAGATAATGCCTATAGCTGGTGCCAAGGTTTTTTCACAGGCTTAATGGTGAATGACACCTTCTGGTTAGGTAGAAAAGGAGAAGTATTAAGACCTGCTGACCCATTAGAGTCGGTCAGAAACAGCGCAAAATTATTTGTTGGCTTAGCCACTATGGATTTTAGCGAGTTTGATAAAGCTAAAATCGCAGAAATAAGAGCCTTTTTAATCGAGCAAGGCCAAGAACCGAGCAATGAGTTAATCGCCGCTACGCTATTTGCCAATGTGCCAACAGCCGTACACACATTACAACACTACGGCTTAAGTCGGGCTATTGCACGCCAGCCGATTAAAGTTAGCCAAGACAAAATAGGCCGCAACGACCCTTGTCCTTGCGGTAGTGGCAAAAAATATAAAAAATGCTGCGGCGCTTAAGTGCTCGCTAGTAAACGCGCGGATAGCTTTACCGCGCGTCAATCATCGTCTTGAGGGGCATGATTAAATTGCTCGGATAACAGCATTTGCGCACCGCTAGTCACTAATAATTCGCCTTCTATGACATTGCCCTCAACCAAATAAGTATTAGCTGAATAGTCGATTAGCTGCGTTAAAACGCGCCGGATAAATTGGTTATCGGCATTCTTAATATAAACCGATGCTTGATTCATAAACCAGACGACGGATGTTTTAGGAATCACGAAACCTTTTGTGGTCGTTTCAGTCGTTGGCTCCGGTAGCCAGGCATTAACGCTCATGCCAGGTTTAATGTTTTTGCCGTCGGTTAAAAAATAATAGCTAAATCCTATG
>CAWUNX010000228.1:0-6654 GCA_963923905.1 uncultured Methylocucumis sp. | reverse complement strand
GATTATGTATTATCGCTCATTTCTTGGTATTGGCGTTGATGGAAATAGCCTTATGACTAATTGGATTGTATACGCAGCGCTTTCTGTGCCAACTCAGTTGTTTTGTGCGGGGTTAATTTCTTCGATATTGGTTCGCACCAAGACAAGAACGATTACTAGCGTTTGTAGTGTTCTGTCACTCGCAGCAGTAGTCAGTGCTTTAGTTTGTGCTGCTGACGTTTTTATTAATGGCAAATTTCAAGGCAGTGTCAGCGGTATCGACCTGTATATCGATAGATTATCCGTCATCATGCTATTACTCGTAGCTTTTATCGGTGCTGTTGTTATTCGCTATTCTGGAAATTACCTGGATGGTGATTCCGGTCAACGCAGGTTTATGCAATGGTTGTCGTGGACAGTGGCGTCGGTAATGTTGCTAGTGATTACCGGGCACTTTGCCGTCTTCGTAATTGCTTGGGTGTTTACTAGCTTAAGCTTACACCGCTTATTGCTGTTTTATCCAGAACGACCCGGTGCCCATATTGCTGCTCGTAAGAAATTCGTTATAAGCCGTTTGGGTGACATCGCATTAGTTTTAGCTGGCGTGTCGCTATATCAAGTTTTCGGCACTTTGGAATTCAGCGCGATATTTAACGCTAGCATTCCGCCCGCTAAAGAAACAATACTGACCGTTGCCGCCTTTTTCCTAGTATTCGGTGCTGTCATGAAATCGGCGCAGTTTCCTTTTCATAGTTGGTTGCCGGAAGTGATGGAAACGCCAACGCCAGTTTCAGCCTTAATGCACGCAGGCATTATTAACGCCGGTGGCTTTTTGGTTATTCGTATGAGCCATATTTTGGTTCAAGCCCCCGCTGCTTTACACCTACTGGCAATTATTGGCACGGTTACCGCACTGTTCGGTTCAGTGACTATGCTGACACAAACAAGTATCAAAAAATCGCTAGCATTTTCCACCATAGGTCAGATGGGATTTATGATGTTACAGTGCGGTCTGGGTGCTTTCTCGTCGGCACTTCTGCATATCATTGCCCACGCCTTGTATAAAGCACATGCTTTTTTATCTAGCGGTAGCGTAGTAGACATTGCTCGCGCAGCTTGGGCGCCACCGGTACGCGACAACCGTCATCCTGGTGAATTGTTGTTGGCATTCTTTATGGCATTAGCACTAACCATCGGTGGGGGTTATCTGTTCGGACTAAGCATGGAACAAGAGCCGGGTATTATGCTTTTAGGGACTATCTTGCAGATGGCGTTGACCTACTTATTGTGGGATGCCTTAGCTCACCAAGCAGGGCTAGGAACTCTAATACGAGCCACGCTCATTGCAATAGGTATTACTGTGTTGTATTTCGCGCTGCAAATAAGCTTTCTTAAGTTACTGCATACCGAAATTGCTAGCGCTATGCCGGTAAACAGTCTGTTCGATGGCCTATTGCTGAGCATTGTACTTGCCGGATTTTTCTCGATTTTGATGTTACAAATTCAATATCCAGGCCCAGCAGCGGCCAGAATGTGGCAGGCAGCCTACGTTCATTTCTACAACGGTTTTTACCTTAGCACAATAGCTAATCGTTTGATTAAAACGTATTGGCCGCCAGTACGCAATTTTGACCATTCAGGAGGAACACCGCAATGAACTCAGCTTTATTGTCATTTAAATCCATAGCCGATCAGGCTAGCGTTGCAATCGTCAGCGATACCATCGACAACGATGGCCTACCGACGGTTGCGTTAACCGACGCTATTAAAAGCACTTGCGCACGCATCGCACCATTATGGTCATTGCAACATTTTGTCGCGGTGAATCCCTTTATGGGGTTGAGTGAGCACTTATTTATTGATACCTGTAAGTTAGCCAGTAACGTCGGCTACGGTCAGATGCTAATGCCTGCACAATTCTACGCCAACCAATACTATCAGGGTAGGATACAAACTACGGATGTTGAGCAAGCGTTGGCCTTAACCGTCAGTAAGCTGTCGTTGCAACACTGCCTGAGCCAACTTGGCGACGCTAAGCAAGAAGATTACACCAAGCCTTGGCCGACATTAGCTAACTATCTGGACTCGGTATATGGTCAGCAATGGACTACGTTTATTACAGAAGAGATTTCAAAGTGGTGCTCAGCCTATTTCGACGAAGGTCAATCAGCTTGGCGTATGCCGTGGCGTGCTCTACCGCTGTATTCAGCTTGGCACCGGGCTGCAGAGTTTGACCATACGCCAGAGCTGGCGGGTATTCATGGTTTCCAGCGTTGCATTAATGCGCTACCGGAGCAACCTATTGCTGCTATTTCTCAGATACTTTCAGAAATGGGTATAGCCATTGATAACTTGGATAATTTTTGCCATCGGCAATTACTGACCGTTTCAGGCTGGAGCGCTTGGGCGCGTCATAAAACTTGGCAAACAAAACCTGAGCAAGTCGAAGAAGCTTTACTGGAATTGCTGGCAGTATGTTTGGCGTATGAGTATGCCTTATTCCTTACCATTGCCAAACCACAGGATATTGAAGCTTGGCAGCAAGTCTGGCAAGAGCTGCCATCGTCAATAGTCGAGACGTCTCCCCAATTAGAGTGGCGTTATATCATGCAATGGGCTTACGAATTAGCCTTACAACGTCGGCAGCTCAGCAAATTAATGGCACCACTGTCTATAAGTGCTAGTGCTCAAAGTAACCGTAAAATAGTGCAGGCCGTATTTTGTATTGATGTTCGCTCCGAAGTCTACCGGCGGGCATTGGAATCAACGTCCAGCCATATTGAAACTTTAGGATTCGCAGGTTTTTTCGGTTTTCCAATTGAATATATCGCGATAGGCCACCAGCATGGTCAAGCACAATGTCCGGTTTTGATTCAGCCAAAATTCAAAATACGCGAAAGTGTTTTTAATGCAGCTATTGGTGATTTACATAAAATCTTGCATAAACGCTGGCTGCACAAGCGGCTGAATCGGCTATGGAAGGGGTTTAAACATTCTGCCGTTTCGTGTTTCTCCTATGTCGAAATTTCAGGGTTAAGCTTTGCCTTTAAATTATTCAGCGATAGCTTAGGTTTGACTAGAACGGTTACTAGGCCAAGCATTGCTGGGCTTGATAAGAGTGTTGTGCACCGAATAGGTCCCGTTATCCCACGCCAACGTGGCCGGTTGATTGCTAAAGGCCCGCTGGTCGAAACAGGTATCGCACTCAATGAGCGAATTGAGCTAGCTCATAAAGCACTGCAAGGCATGGGGCTTACTGATGATTTTGCGCGCTTGGTATTGCTATGTGGACACGGTAGTACAACTGTCAACAATCCTTATGCGGCAGGCTTAGACTGCGGAGCATGTGGTGGTCACAGTGGCGAAGTCAATGCTCGCGTGGCAGTTAGCGTACTTAACGATAAGGACGTACGAGGCGGTTTAGCAACGCTGGGCATTACCATTCCTCAAGAAACTTGGTTTATCGCTGGCCTACACGACACCACTACCGATGAGGTACGTCTGTTCGATTTAGACCAGGTGCCTGATGACTTCAGCAACGACTTAGTGCAATTGCAATGTTGGCTAGATACGGCTTCGCAACTGTCGCGTGAGGAACGGGCGCCAAGCTTGCCATCAAGTCAATACAACGCGGCCTCGTTACTCAAATCGATGGTCAAACGCAGCCGCGATTGGGCGCAAATTCGCCCAGAATGGGGTTTAGCAGGCAACAGTGCGTTTATCGCGGCGCCAAGACAACGTACAAGTCACGCTAACCTTGATGGTCGGGTCTTTTTACACAACTATGACTATCGGCAAGACGCTGACGGTGCAATGCTCAGCCTAATCATGACGGCGCCAATGGTTGTCGCCAGTTGGATAAATTTGCAGTACTACGCATCGACCGTTGATAACTTACGTTTCGGCAGTGGCAACAAGGTGTTGCATAACGTCCTAGGCACATTAGGTATTCTGGAAGGCAATGGCGGCGATCTTCGCATGGGACTTCCTTGGCAATCGCTGCATGATGGCAAAATGCTAAGACATGAACCTGTGCGTTTAACCGTCATTATTGAAGCTCCGACTGCAATGGTCGAAGCGGTTTTAGAGCATCATAGCAATATACGGCAATTGTTTGATAACGATTGGTTACATCTGATGTGTATAGAGCCTATACAAAACTGTTGCCTACGCTATTGCGGCTCGCAACGTTGGTACCCTGTTTCATACAGCATAGAGGAATGATGACATGAACATTCAACATGACGACAAGCTTGGCTATAACCAGGCAACTAGCAGTCACTTAGATTTACTAGAAGCCGAGGCAATATTTATTCTACGCGAAATAGCAGCCGAGTGCCGCCACCCCGTATTACTGTTTTCTGGTGGTAAAGATTCTGCTGTGCTATTACATCTTGCCTATAAGGCATTTCACCCGGAACGCATCGGCTTTGCACTACTGCATATCGACACAGGCCACAACTACGAGGAGGTTATAATCTACCGAGACCGTATGGCTGAGCGTTACGATTGCTGCTTGCATGTCCGTAGCGTCGATGAGTCTATCCGCAAAGGCACGGTGCGGTTGCGGCATACATTGGAATCGCGCAATATGCATCAATCGGTAACGTTGATGGAAGCGATTGCCGAATTCGGCTTCGATGCTTGTTTAGGTGGCGCGCGGCGTGACGAGGAAAAAGCGCGTGCTAAAGAACGTATCGTCAGCATCCGTGATGAATTCGGCCAATGGGAACCTAAAAATCAGCGGCCTGAACTATGGTCGTTGTATAACACTCGCATCGCGATTGGTGAACACCTGCGTATTTTCCCTATGTCTAACTGGACTGAGCTTGATGTCTGGCAATACATACAACGAGAAGAGATTGAGCTACCGGAACTTTATTTCGCTCATCTGCGCGAGGTCGTACGCCGTGGCGACATTCTGATTCCGGTGACGCATCTAACACCTGCAGCTGCTGGCGACACCGTAGAAACGATTAGTTGCCGTTTTCGCACGGTCGGCGATATTTCTTGCACTGCCCCCGTGGCATCGACAGCAATTAATGTCGCTGACATCATCGCTGAAACAGCGCAATGCTTGTTTACCGAACGCGGTGCGACTCGTCTGGATGACCGAGCGTCAGACGCAGCAATGGAACAACGTAAAAAAGAGGGGTATTTCTGATGAACGCACCAACCTACCAAACACCACAAGCTATCAAACATGAACCGGCCTTAGCAACCCAGCCATCGGGCTTGCTAAGATTTATTACTGCCGGTAGTGTTGATGACGGCAAAAGCACGTTAATTGGCCGTTTGCTGTACGACACCGGTAATGTAGCCGCTGATCAACTGGCCTCGATTCAGGCGACCTCAAAAAAACGTGGGTTGGCGGCAATCGATTGGTCATTACTCACCGATGGTCTTATCGCTGAGCGAGAACAAGGGATTACCATTGACGTGGCTTATCGCTATTTCGCAACCGCACGGCGTAAATTCATTATTGGCGATGCACCGGGTCATGAACAATACACCCGTAACATGGTGACTGCCGCATCGACCGCTGATTTGGCCATTTTGTTAGTCGATGCCCGCAAAGGTGTTGTTACCCAAACCCGTCGCCACGCCTATTTAGCACATTTGTTGGGTATCCCTGAACTGGTGTTAGCAGTCAATAAAATGGATATGGTCGATTGGCAAGCCTCTGTGTATCAAGCTATTGTTGATGAATTCAAAGTCTTCGTGAGCCAGTTGGGCCGCCACCATGTGCAAGCAATCCCTTTATCGGCGTTGGATGGCACGAACCTGGTAACGCGCACAGATGCTATTGCCTGGTGTGAAGGCCCTAGTTTATTGGAGCATCTGGAATCTAGCCCGGCCAGACGTGACATCAATCATGCACCCGCTCGGCTCCCCGTACAACGCGTTGTGCGCGTAATGCTAGGCAACGCGGCCAACGGTGCAGCTGACAGTGAATTTCGCGGTTACCAAGGCATGTTGGCATCTGGTCAATTACAGTTAGGTGACGAAATCGCCGTTATGCCAACGGGTCAGCGAGCACGCATCACAGGGTTAAGCGTCGCTGATCGGGCTATGCAAGAAGTGACTGCAGACCGTTCAGTCGTGGTATCGCTGGATAGAGACATCGACATTTCGCGTGGCGATATGTTGTGTGATGCTTTCCGGCCGCCGCGTGCCGCCAAAACATTAGTAGCTGACATATGCTGGCTTGCGGAACAAACGCTAGAAATACAGCGTAAATATTTAGTTAAGCATACGACCCGTACCGTCAATGCCTTATTCGATGAGCTTATTTATCGCATCGACATCAATACATTGGTGCCCGAAGCTATACCAGACAAAATAGCAATGAACGACATTATTAGGGTGAAATTGAAGCTACAGCAGCCATTGTTTATCGACACCTATACCAGCAATCGCACAACCGGTAGCTTTATCATTATTGATACAGTGACGTTGAATACCGTTGCAGCAGGCGTAATTGTTGAATGAAACCTTGTCAACTGAACAGAATATACAACACTAAAATGTCGTTTTAGCCGCTAGCTGGTTAATAAGGTAAGAACTCAACGTGTCAACGTTAGGGCTACCAGCTTAAGTGGGGACAGGACATTCAGAGCGCAGGACGCCGTAAATACATCCCTGTAGGCTTGGTGGCAGCATCCCTGCTGCCAA
>CAWUNX010000227.1:0-6670 GCA_963923905.1 uncultured Methylocucumis sp. | reverse complement strand
CTGTTAACCGGCTTAAACCCATTAGTCTCTCAAGCATTGACGCTACCGCTGAACGCCGATGCCCATATTGCCAATGTCAATGCTGGCGCAGCCGTCGGCGTTAATGTGTCGCCTAGCAGCAAAGGCTTGCTGAGATTTGATTTAGCTACGTTGCCTGAAGGCATTACGTCAAAAGATATTGCCAAAGCGACTTTAGTGTTCTTTGCCAAAACCGTGGCAACACCTGGCAAAATTCAAGCCAGTCCGGTGTTGACTGCATGGGATGAAGCAACGGTTACCTCGGCCTCAGAACCCCAATTAGGCACACCGCTTGAAAGCTCCGCTGTTATCAACAAGGCTAATAACTATTTAGCGCTAGACGTCACGCAACTAGTCTTGGATTGGGTAGATAATCCTGAGAGTAACAATGGCTTAGCTTTAGAATCACAGGCTTCATCTTTAACCACATTTACCCTGGACAGCAAAGAAGCCATACAAACCAGTCATGCAGCGTTTATTGACGTTACCCTCATCGGACCTGCTGGACCTAAAGGCGATAAGGGTGACACAGGCTTAAAAGGGGATAAAGGAGATACAGGTCCACAAGGCTTAACGGGTAATACTGGAGCTACCGGTCCGCGAGGCCTTACAGGTAACACCGGAGCGCCAGGCATCAGCGGTTATCAAATTGTTCGTGTGAATGGCACGGTTTCCAATGCGTTTTCGCCATTATTAAATCACACGGCTTCCTGCCCATCCGGGAAAAAGGCGCTAGGCGGCTCATGTCAAAATTTGACAACTGGTTCAACGGTGACAGGTAGCCGTGTTACCGAAAATTCTTATATATGTAATTACAGTACATCAGGATTAAATGAACAAGTTCAAACGAGTGTTGTTTGTGCCACTGTGAATTAAGGGTGAAGATTATGACTATTAACAAAATGTTGTTAAAACTCTTTTTTGTATTTCTGTTATTCGCCGCTCAAAGCGCATCGGCGGCAAACTTTAGTTTTACCGGAAACTTTAACCAAGACAACGATGTGCAATTGTTTTCCTTTACCATCGCTGCTGATTCTACTACGGTCGCTATTAATACCTTATCGCTGCTGGGTGGCGTGAATTTAAACGGGCAAAGTATCGCGGGTGACGGTTTCAACCCATATCTAGCGATTTTTGAGCAAGCTTCCGGTAATTTTGTCTTTGATACGTTAAACAAGGGCACGAATGAAGAAGCCGTTATCGCCAATTCCGGCTCACATTTTTACGGAACGCTATCGGCAGGCAGTTATATCTTAGCGTTAACGCAATTAGATAATGTTGCATTAGGACTCAATCTTGCTGACGGATTTGCTGACTCGCTGGGCTTAGCAACCTTTGGCGCTATCCCGTTCACCGCGCAAAATGGCGGAGGTAGCAGTCATTGGGCAGTCGATATAGCTAATGTCGATAGCGCTCAGCTAGCCACTGTTCCAGTACCAGGTGCTTTGTGGTTATTTTTACATGGTTTATTGGTCTTGCCTATCGCTAGACGATTCGCCGCTTACCGCGTACGCACAGTCAATGTTTAGCTGATTCAAGTATCGAAAACGGCTGGTATTTATTTTTACTCGGTAGTTTGAACACATTTTCAGTTATCGAGTAAAATCCCTTTGCATGATTTAATGAGAATTGTTATTATTTACATAAGCTGATAAACCAGGAGTCGTCTTATGTATGTCTGCGTATGTAAAGCCGTTACGGATAAACAAATTAAAGCCGCTATCAATGATGGTGTAAATTCTCGCAAACAATTGTTTCAATGTTTAGGCATGGGGGGTGAATGTGGTAAATGCGTTAAGCATGTGCGTGAACTTTTAGATGAAAACTTGCCAAAACCTTCTATAATGCAGCCTCAAAGCCAAATTTTAGCGACTGCATTTTAGATTCCGAGGCATGTTATGAAAGGTGATACAAAAGTTATCGAATATCTTAATAAAGTGTTAACTGTTGAATTAACAGCAATTAACCAATATTTTCTCCATGCGAGAATGTATAAAAATTGGGGATTCAAGCAGTTAAACGATAAAGAGTATCATCAATCTATTGATGCAATGAAGCACGCTGATAGTCTTATTGAACGCGTGTTATTTTTAGAGGGCTTACCCAATCTTCAAAGTTTAGATAAGTTGTTAATTGGTGAGAATCCTCAGGAAATGCTGTCTTGTGACTTAAAACTAGCTCAAGCGGCATTAGCTTTATTAAAAGAAGCCATTGCGTATTGTGAAAGCGTTAAAGACTATGTGTCTAGGGATTTACTAGAACACTTATTAGAAGACGAAGAAGAGCATATCGATTGGCTAGAAACTCAGTTTGAATTGATTAGCAAAGTAACGCTAGAAAATTACTTACAATCGCAAATGGCGTCTTAATCCTCTTGCTATTTGTTTCCTAAGCTCCTCTATTACGAGGATGCTGCTAGCTATAGCACTAGCTAAGCACCAATCTTGAAGCGTTAAGCGCTGAGTGTGGAACAGCGCTTGCGCTTCTGGCCAATACACCACGGTGATTTGCATCAGTACAACACCGAGTAATGCACACCATAATGTTTTGTTGCGAAAGAAATAGCGATTGAATGTCGTATGGCGTTCTGTGCGGGCATTAAACACGTTAACGACTTGAAATAAGACAAATGTAGTGAATGCTAACGTCGTCGCATGACTGAGCTTCGCATGTTGCGCATCAATGGCTAATAAGGTTAATGTGCCTAGCGCCATTAACGTACCTAGCCAACAAATATTGCTAAAGCGTGTCCAAGACAATATTGTTGATTTAGGGTCACGCGGCGCATCGTTCATCGTGCTTTCTCGCTGAGGGTCTAACGCTAAACTCATTGCGGGTGGCCCATCCATAATGATATTAATCCATAATAATTGCACGGCGGTAAACGGCTCTGGTAAGCCTAATATAGCAGCCCCGCCTACGGTCAGCATGGCGCCAATATTGGTTGCCAATTGAAAACGCACGAACTTCACCATATTTTCATAAATGCCACGGCCTTGTTGGATAGCGCGGGTAATGGTGGCGAAATTATCATCGGTTAAAATCATTTCTGCGGCTTCTTTCGCAACGTCTGTGCCTATTTGTCCCATCGCAATGCCAATATCTGCGGTTTTTAGTGCTGCGGCATCATTGACACCATCGCCGGTCATCGCAACGATATGACCTTCTTGTTTCAACGCGTTAACAATCCGAACTTTTTGTTCAGGCGCAGTGCGAGCAAACACCGTAACCGCATTAATGCACGCCGCTAACGTGTCATCGTCCATAAGCGCTAATTCATGACCTTCTAACACGTCGCCTTGTAAGCCTAATTCGTTAGCAATAGCCATTGCCGTGACTTTTTGGTCGCCGGTTATCATTTTTACCGCAATGCCGGCCTGGTGGCAACGCTTAATGGCTACGCTAGCTTCAGCGCGTGGTGGGTCAATTAAGCTAATCAGACCGACAAAGGTTAAGTCCGTTAAGTAAGCAAATAAATCACCGCCTGCGTCATAATCGTTCAGTGCTAATTCTCGCTGTGCTACCGCAATCACGCGTTGGCCGGTCGCGGCCATGCGTGTGTTTTCATTTAACAAGCGCGCGCAAGCAAAATCACTTTCTCCTAACGCTTGAACGCAACGTTTTAAGATAACTTCGGGTGCGCCTTTGACCGAGATGCGTAGCGTGTGGCCTGTGCTATCTTTATGAAACGTAGCCATTAGTTTATAGCTGGCTGCAAAAGGAATCTCTGCTACGCGCAGCCAATTATGGGTCAATGATAAATAATTCATGCCAGCTTTTTCGGCTAACACCAGTAACGCGGCTTCTAACGGGTCGCCAAGTGAATGATTTTGCCAATCGCTGTTATTGCACAGGCACAGCGGTTGCAATAATGCGCTTAAATCATCACAAGCGCCTTCAGAGCACTGTATTTCGCCTTGTGCCTGATACCCTTCGCCGGTTACCTGATAATGCTTGGCTTGATAATAAAATTGGCGCACGGTCATTTGGTTAACAGTTAAGGTACCCGTTTTATCGGTGCAAATCACAGTGGTGCAGCCTAGAGTTTCGACTGCAGCCATGCGTTTGATAATGGCTTTTTGTTTAGCCATACGGTGCATACCCAATGCTAACGTGACAGTTACCACGGCGGGTAAGCCCTCGGGTATCGCGGCAACCGCTAATGCAATGGCGGTAAATGCAGTACTCATCCAAGGTTTACCTTGAAACAGCGCAAAACTAAACAAGGTGCTGGCAACTACTAGCGCAACAAGCGCTAGGCGTTTTGCCAAAGAATCCAGCTGTTGTTGCAAGGGCGTATCCGACTCTTCGGCTTGTGCTAACAAACGCGCTAAACAGCCTATTTCGGTATGATCGCCGGTCGCCGTCACCAAGATTTCAGCATGGCCGGCGGTCACGGTTGTATTCATGTAAACCATGTTGCTGCGCTCTGCCAGTGGTAGCGTCACTTGCTCAAGAGGGGCGCTTTGTTTGGTAACTGGCAGTGATTCACCTGTTAATGACGATTCATCAACTTCTAACGAATGTTCAGTTAAAATTCTGCCATCTGCTGGCAGCTTATCGCCCGCTTCAACCAAAATAATATCGCCAGGCACTAAGCCTTCTGCAGCGACTTGGTTTACATAGCCATCACGTCTAAGCTTGGCTTTTAACTCTAACATTTTCTTTAACGTTGCCAGCGAATGCTCGGCTTGGAACTCCTGGTAAAAGCCTAAAAATGCATTAATAAACACGACAACAACGATTACCAAGCCATCTTTAATGTCACCAATTGCGGCAGCAACCACTGCTGCCAGGATTAAAATTAAAATCAATAAGCTTTTAAATTGGGCGGTAAAGAGGCTGAGCAGCGATTTTTGCCTTTGAGTTTGCAAGCGGTTAGCGCCAACCATCAGCAAGCGTTTATTCGCTTCTAGTTCAGTTAAACCGAGTGTCTGATGACTTTTTAATGCCTCTGACGCATGCGTAATCGATAACAGATGCCAGGGCATAGACTCCGGCACTAAGACAGCGCTTTTATTAGCAATGGGCTGAGGCCGGTAAAAATAACGTCCAAGCAAAAAGCCGACTAACAGCAATGCAAACGACACTAGCAATAATAACCAGCCTACTGGCGCTGGCATGGCTAAACTTAAGGTTTTAATGTGCTCAAACATATAAGCGGTCTAACTGTCATATCTACATCCAGTGTCCATAGCTGGCTGAGCAGGGGACTGTAATAATTGACCAGTCTCGCTGTTTAAAACTCGATTCGGTTTCACCTTGATTAGGTGAATAACTTTAGGCAATACCATGGGTTAACTCAAGCAGGGCAAGAAGGCAAATTATAACCGAATATTTGACGGGTTTATTGGGGTTTATGCGCTATTTTAGTCAAGCTCCGGCTCATGTTGTTAAGTTTGATGGGTAGAAAAGGGGAGGGTGATGCGGTGTAATGTCGGCTTGTACGCTGCCTATACTAAGTTAAGTATTTAAGCATCGGAACGAGAAAAACCACCTCGTTTAATCAAAAAATACACCACGGGTATTACCACTAACGAAAACAACGTCGAGGCGATAATGCCGAAAATAAAACTCCACGCTAAGCCTGAAAAAATCGGGTCTAACACTATCATCATCGAGCCTAACACAGCCGACGCAGCGGTTAAAAAAATAGGATTTAACCGGGTTGCTCCAGCTTCGATAATAGCCTCAGCTAAGCTCATTTCGGGATGATTGCGATAAATCGTTTCGATAAAGTCGATTAAAATGATTGAGTTACGCACGACAATACCGGCTAATGCAATCATGCCTATCATCGCGGTGGCGGTGAAATATATCGGCGTGGCATAGCCTGCTACCGGACTTGAGAATAAATTAATCAACCAAAAGCCAGGCATAATGCCAATGACGGTTAACGGTATCGCAATCATCATAATTAATGGTACGGTCAATGATTGGGTTTGACCGACCAGTAACACATAAATCATAACCATTGCGGCGCCAAACGCTAAGCCTAAATCGCGAAACACATCGACGGTGATTTTCCATTCGCCTTCGCCAGCAAGTTCAGCCGTATAGCCCTCTGGTAAAGGTTTGTCTGATAAGGTTGTCATCATATCTAAGATAGCTTCGACGGGGCTACGGCCAGCCATTTCGCCAGTAACATAAGCGACGCGCTTTAAGTTTTTATGATAAATCGTTTTATCGCCTTGATTGGTTTGAAACGAGCCGATTTCACTTAAACGCACTAACTGGCCTTTCGCCGTGGCAACGGTTAACGCTAATAAGTCGGCCTCGGATGAGCGCGCAGAACGTGGTAATTGCAATTGAATCCACAAGGGGCGCCGCTCTTCGGCGATATGCATTAAGCCGACTTTGCTACCCGCGACAGCCATAGATAACGTTTGTGCGACGGTGCTAGTGGATATGCCTAAAGCCGCTGCTTTATCTTGATTGACATAATACTGCCAGCGCTGGTAATTCGCTTCGGCAAAGTCATCGACATCAACGACGCCCTCTGTCTGCTCTAACTCGCTACGCACTCGTTTGCTCACTTGAATAAGCTCATCGTAGCTGGCTTCAGGTGGGCCATAGACTTCGGCAACTAAGGTTGATAACACCGGCTGTCTCTTATACACATCTCCGAGCCCACGAGACCAGAGAGGATCTC
>CAWUNX010000226.1:0-6702 GCA_963923905.1 uncultured Methylocucumis sp. | reverse complement strand
TTACGCTTTCAGTTGTTTGCTGAAAAACCGAATTCTTAAACGCGTGGAGTATATCCGTGGGTTCAACTCTGAAGTGCAATCAAAAATAGTCGAATTTGGAGAGGGTTAGCTGTTATAGTTTTCGGCCTTTTTCAATCCGACCAAAGATGAGAGAACAGATGAGAACCTATAAGCAACTAACCCAGAAACAAAGATACCAGATTTAGGTATTAAATAAATACGGGAAGTCAAAAAAAGAGATGGCTAAGCTGTTAGGGGTTTGTCCTTCCACAGTCAGTCGAGAACTTAGGCGTAACCAGGGTAAGCGTGGCTATCATCCCAATCAGCTTCGGTGGTAGTTGAACTGTCAATATCATGGTTAATGTCAGCGTCGGCCACTAGGGATACATGCGCCCAATCAGTCTGATTATTGATTTCGGGCTTGCCAGTAGATGCGTTCTTCATGTTTTTCGGCCTTTCTGATGGAAATCCATTGTCTTTTGGCGTGTGCACGACAAAAACCACTATTCCATATCGCGTTGGTAACGCCACTAAGCCCTTGTCAAATCCGCAACAACCTTATCGCGCACAAGCTGTCCTGATAAAGTCACCATAGGCATACCACCACCGGGATTGACGCTGCCGCCCACAAAATATAAGTTGTTTAACACGCGACTGCGCTGAGGAATTTTGAAGCCTAGATTTTTGTTACGGTCTGCGACAGCACCGTAAATCGAGCCTTGATTAGAATAATAACGCGCTTGAATGTCTAACGGCGTCCAATATTCTTCACAAACGATATGTTTGCGCAAATCGGTTAGCCCCATGTTTTCAAGTTTTAGCAATACACGCTCGCGTAATTGCCCATAATCATCAGCGCTCAATGGACGCTCAGGGTTGATATTGGGAATATGCGGCAGGATTTTAATAATCTCGCAGCCTGGAGGCGCAATATTCGAATCGGATTTTACCGGTGCAACCAGGTAAATTGTCGGATCTTCTGATAAACGACCGCTATGGAATACAGAATCAAAATGCTCTTTAGCGTGTTCGGAATAAAAGAAATTATGATGGGCCAACTGGTCATAGTATTTATCAACGCCTAAATGCAACACTAAGCCCGAGCAAGATGGGGCAAATTTCTTTAAGTGCTTAAGTTCGGCTTCTTGCCCAGTTAACAAGCGCTGGTATGCAGGAATGGCTTCCATATTGCTAACCACAATATCAGCCGATAGCTCACGACCATCGCTTAACACCACGCCAGTCGCTTTTTTGTGCTGATGCCGAATCTCGGTAATTTCACTATTTAAATGTATAACAACGCCTAACTCTAAGGCTAATCGTTCAAGTGCTTGTGCCAGCTTATACATGCCGCCTTGCACATACCATAAGCCATAACCGAATTGGATATAAGGCAATAGATTCATTAACGCGGGCGCATCGTACGGCGATGAACCGACATATTTAATAAAGTAATTTAGAATATCGACCAGCTTAGGATGCTTGATAAAGCGTCTAACTCCTTGGTCCATTGTTCTAAACACATCGAATTCGGTTAAACTCGCGATACCGTAAAAGCGCAACAGCGACCAAAAATCATCTAAACCGTGGGCAAAATAGCCTTGCTCCGTGGTCGTACATAATTGCTTAGAGTATGCCAAAAATTGGCAGAATTGCTCATAGACCTCAGGCCCAAGCTTGGCTAGCTCTGCCTGCATAACCGCATCATCACCGGATAAATCAATAACCGTTCCATCGGCAAAAAAATTACGCCAATGCGGCTCTACCGGCTCAAAACGCACATAGTCCTCAATATTTTTCCCGGCACGGGTAAATAACGTAGCAAAAATATGCGGCATGGTTAATATCGAAGGCCCTAAATCAAAGCTAAAGCCGTCTTTAACCAGAATATTTAATTTGCCACCTACTTTATCGTTTTTTTCAACCAGCTCTACGCTAAAGCCTTCAGATGCCAGAGATATTGCCGCTGATAAGCCGCCTAAACCTGCACCTATCACGACTACATGTTGTTCAGAAAAATTCATCAAGCCATTCCCCGCTTAAGACCGGAAGCGATTAATCTCATTGGCTACGCATTGCGCACCCTACTCTAAAATATAAGTAACCGTTCAAAAGTTGTTTAACATTTTTACTTCACCATCAAGTTCACGAAGGACACGAAGTTTTCCATTGTCCTCCGTGAACTTCGCGTTCTTCGTGGTGAATTAAGAGAGGTAAGTGTTTTTCATTTGGTTAAAAAGCTTTGGCTCACTTACTTATACAATCGACTAGCCAGGCGGCCATGTCATTTGCCGACCGCCTAATAAATGTATATGTAAATGGTAAACTTCTTGTCCGCCATGCTTATTGCAATTGACCACGAGGCGATAACCATTCTCTATCAAGCCTAATTGCTTAGCAATGATGGGCGCAGCAGAAAATAACTGCCCAGCCAATTCTGCATCCGTAAGCTCATTTAAGGTTTCAATGTGTCGTTTTGGAATAATTAACACATGAACGGGCGCTTTTGGATTAATATCGTTAAATGCCAACACCGCATCGTTTTGGTAAACAATATCTGGTTTTATCTCGCCTGCTACCATTTTGCAAAAAATACATGTACTCATAAGCCACCTAAATTTGTTGTCGCCCGTTTAAAGCATGAGCTAATGTGCCACTATCAATAAATTCCAGTTCGCCACCCATAGGCACGCCATGTGCTATACGATAGGCTTTAACGTGGTGTTGTCTGGCTAATTCAGCCAGGTAAAAAGCAGTGGCTTCACCTTCTACTGTAGAATTGGTTGCTAAAATAAGCTCTTTAATCAGCCCTTGGGCTAAGCGTTGCTCAAACAACGCTAAACCTAATTCATCCGGCCCTATGCCATCTAGTGGCGATAAACGACCATGCAAGACAAAATAATAGCCTTTAAATGCCCCGGTTTGCTCAACCACCCAAACATCGGCTGAACTCTCAACGACACAGATTGAGCCAGTATCTCGGCTGTTATCTTGGCAAATATCACATACAGCGTGCTCAGTAAATATACGGCATGACTGACAAAAGCCAATATCGTTAACCGCTTTTAGCAGGGTTTCAGCTAAATTTTTCGCATTTTGCCTATCGCGCTGTAATAGCTGAAAAGCCATGCGCTGTGCAGTTTTAGGTCCCACGCCCGGCAAACAGCATAAATTCTGGATAAGTTGATGTAACAGCCCTGTTCTACGCATGAATTAAAACGGCATTTGCAAGCCTGGTGGTAATGGAAAGCCAGCCGTTATCCCCGACATTTTCTCTTTTTTTAAGCGCTCAACTTTGATTTCGGCGTCATTCATTGCCGCTGCCACCAAATCTTCCAACATATCTTTGTCATCGCCGACCAATGAATCATCAATCTTCACTTTTCTCACTTCGCGTTTACCATTCATAAACACCGTAACGAGCCCACCACCTGACTCACCGAGTATTTCAGTTGCAGCAATCTCATCTTGCACTTTTTGAAAATCTTCCTGCATTTTCTGTGCTTGTTGCATTAAATTTCCTAATGCCCCTTTCATCTCTATCTCCCAAGTTAAACAGGCTTAATCGTGCCCGGAATAATTTTAGCGTCAAACTGTTGTTGCAATAATTGAACCGTTGTATCGGCTTGAATCGCGTCAACAGCCGCTTGCTGTAAGTCTTCTTGTTGCTTAATCAATTGCGCCGCAGGTGTATCGGCAAGCGCTGAACCTAGGTTTATTTTGAGTTTAATCGTTTTACCTGTCCATGCCTGCAAAGCTGCTTGCAATTTCTGCTCGCGCATAGGACTGAGTAAATGCCGCTGTGCTTGATCGAGCAATAACGAACAATTCTGGTCATCTAAATGCTCTAAGCGACAATTTTGCGCCAGTTGTTTAGTGATGCTTTCGAGCTTCATAGCGCTAATCATATCCGCCCAATCTAATTCAGCACTATCAGGCGAAACTGTTATTAGGCTTGTCTCAGGTAATCCGGCTTGGCCTTGTGTAGCTAAGTTATGATTGATGGCTGGCTCAACCGGTTTAACACTAGGTTTATCAAGCGGCTTAGCCTTTGACATTACCGGCATAGGCGCAATCGGTTTAAACGCTAACATTCGTAACATTAGCATTTCAAAACCACTACGCACATCGGGTGTTAAGTCTAAATCTTTTTGCCCAAGTAACGCGATTTGATAATACAGTTGCACATCTTCAAACGACAAACGGCTCGTTAGACTCTGATATAATTCGCCATCAAAATCAGCATCACAAAGCGTCGGCACAAATTGTAATAAGGCGATTCTATGCAAAGCCTTAATAATTTGTTGTAACAAAGCAGAAAAATCGACATGTTGTTCAGCAATACGAGTAATCAGCGCAAATAACGCATCGGCTTGACCGTCGGCTAATGCGGATAACAAACCTAGCACCGTTTGTTGCTCGGTATAGCCTAACATAGCGTTAACACAGTCTTCGTTCACGTGCCCATTGCCGAACACAATGGCTTGGTCTAATAAACTTAAACCATCGCGCATACTGCCATCCGCCGCATACGCTAATAATTTTAACGCATTAAGCTCATACGCTATCGCCTCCTGAGTCAGGATGTACTGCATTTGTGCTTGAATTTGGCTAGGCTTAAGGCGCTTGAGATTAAATTGCAAACAACGTGATAATACCGTGACGGGTATTTTTTGCGGGTCGGTGGTCGCGAGTAGAAATTTAACATGTAACGGCGGCTCTTCTAGCGTTTTTAGTAAGGCATTAAAGCTATGGCCTGATAACATGTGCACTTCGTCGATTAAATAGACTTTATAACGCGCCTGGCTTGGCGCATATTGCGCATTGTCGAGTAAATCGCGGGTGTCTTCGACTTTGGTACGGGAAGCAGCATCGACTTCTAACAAATCTAGAAATCGGCCTTCGTCGATGTCTTGGCAGACTCGGCACTCACCACAGGGATTGGCGTCTTTTAGATTCTCACAGTTAATCGCTTTGGCTAAAATTCTAGCCAGCGTAGTTTTGCCTACGCCACGCGTACCGGTAAACAAATAGGCATGGTGTAGCCAATTGTGTTGTAACGCGTTAATGAGTGGGACGACGACGTGTTCTTGACCGACAACTTCTGTAAAGTTATGAGGACGCCATTTTCTGGCTAGGACTTGATAATTCATGCGGTAATAAACCATACCAAGTGGGCGGTAATCGTACCAGCCGCATCTCGGCACACGAATCTGCTGCTACCGTTGCTCCCTTCCGGACCTGGCGGGGTTTACAGCATATCGTTGCGAGAGAACCAGCACGATTACCATAGTAGTTTTAGCCGTCGGCTAAAGGACGCGCATTATGCTGGAATTCGGCCATTAAGACAACTCTTTTTTTACTGGCTTTTTTGTGTAGCTAAATTAGCCAAAATAAATTATCTATATCTCTCCCAATCAAACATCAGCGTTAAAAAATTACTATGGCTATACTGGCGTTCTACAATATCAAAGGCGGCGTTGGCAAAACAGCAAGCACGGTTAACTTAGCTTATTTAGCTGGGCAAAGCGGGTTAAAAACCTTAGTATGGGATTTGGACCCACAAGCGGCTAGCAGTTTTTATTTTCGGGTAAAAGCTAAAGTCAAAGGCGGTTCCAAAGAATTACTGGCTGGTAAGTATGAATTAGAACAATTCATTAAGGCAACCGACTACCCTAACCTAGATTTATTGCCGTCAGACTTTTCCTTCAGGCATTTAGACTTACACTTAGATAATAAGAAAAAACCTAAGCAACAGCTAAAAAAACTTATTAAACCGTTAATTGACGAATACGATATGATTTTTTTAGACTGTCCACCTAACATTTCGCTGTTATCCGAAGCGGTTTTTGCTGCCGCTGACGCGCTGGTTTCACCACTGATTCCAACAACATTGTCTTTGCGCACCTTAGAACAATTAAAAGTGTTTCTGCATGAGCACGAACTCAACCATCTGCCACTGATTTTATTTTGGTCTATGGTCGATAAGCGGAAAAAACTACATAAAGACATTATCAAGCAATGTGAACAATCAGAGTCTACGATACTCTCAACGGTAATCCCTTATGCTAGCGATATAGAACGCATGGGTATTGAACGTAAACCTTTACCCTGTTTTGTTCATAACAGTGTCTCAGTTACCGCGTATCATGAGCTATGGCAAGAAATCCTTACCCACTTACCAATTAAGTCTTAATTTTTGGAGTCAACCATGCCTTGTAGACGTTTTATTACTAGCAAACCGAATGCCTCAATTACCGAATTACCGGAATTAGGCATGACTAAAGAGGATTTTATTGCCGACTTCAAGCAATACTATGTGCATTGCTTAGGCCGTGATGAAGATTGCCGCTCGCCCTTTTATGCGGGCGAAGCCTTGTCGCAAGTCGTACGCGACAGACTTATGGAACGCTGGAAGGCTACCCATAAAACCTATAAACAAGCCCGTGGCAAGCGCGTATTTTACTTGTCTATGGAATTTCTGATGGGGCGTACGCTAAGCAATGCCATGTTAAATTTAGGCATTACCGATACCATTAGCCAAGCCATGTACGATTTAGGGTTAGAAATTGAAGAACTCATCGACAGTGAACACGATGCCGGCTTAGGCAATGGCGGTTTAGGCCGACTTGCTGCGTGTTTTATCGATAGTTGCGCAACCTTACAACTACCGGTTATGGGATATGGTTTACGCTACGAGTA
>CAWUNX010000225.1:0-6754 GCA_963923905.1 uncultured Methylocucumis sp. | reverse complement strand
TGATTAATTACTTGACGAATTTTGCAGCGCAATAATTGCCGACTCAATACAAAATTTTTAAACAGTTTTTGATAACTTTAATTAGCACTGTGACTTTCAAAATAGCGATTGCCCGTTAAAATAGCTGGTTTAATCATTAAGGAACACTATGACTCAGCTTGCTAGCCATTATTTAGAGACTTTCCCAAACCCCGCGCTTGGACGCGATTACACCATTCGCATAGACATGCCCGAATTTACCTGTCTTTGTCCTAAAACCGGCCAGCCCGATTTTGCCGTCATCAAACTTGAATATGTGCCCGACCAAGTTTGCGTTGAATTAAAATCGTTAAAACTCTACATCTGGGGCTTCCGTGACCAAGGCGCTTTTCATGAAGCCGTCACTAATCAAATCTTAGCTGACTTAGTGGCTGTCACTATGCCTAAAATTATGCGTATACGCGCGGAATTTAATGTACGCGGCGGCATTTATACAACCGTCATCGTCGAGCATCAACAGCCTGATTGGCAACCGCCTGTCTATATCCAATTGGCGTAGAACTATGGCATTCAACGAGCATCTCAGCGTACTACCTCAATACCTGCTGCCCCATCATGGCTTATCACGTGCATGTCGCCTGTTAAGCCATTGTGATAATAAATTAGTGAAAAACTTTCTAATTCAACAATTTATCAGCCTTTATCAAGTTAATATGGCTGAAGCATTAAATACTGACATCAATAGCTATCAGACCTTTAACGAATTTTTCACCAGAGCACTAAAACCAGACTGTAGACCTGTTGCTAATGATAAACACGGGTTAGTAAGCCCCGCAGATGGCTTAGTAAGCCAAGCACGCCGTATTACAGAAGGCTGTTTAGTACAAGCTAAAGGTTTTGCCTACACAACACAAGAATTGTTAGGTGGCGATGCCGTGCTCGCCGAAACCTTTAATAATGGCCTTTACAC
Source organism: uncultured Methylocucumis sp. (assembly GCA_963923905.1). Taxonomy (GTDB): domain Bacteria; phylum Pseudomonadota; class Gammaproteobacteria; order Methylococcales; family Methylomonadaceae; genus Methylovulum. The sequence continues at coordinate 5,805 of CAWUNX010000225.1, read as the reverse complement.
AACCATTTATTTGTCACCAAAAGATTACCATAGACTGCACATGCCTATTACCGGCACGTTACGCGAGATGATTCATGTGCCAGGCCGACTTTTCAGCGTCAATACCGCAACGGCGAATAACGTGCCCGGCTTATATGCGCGAAACGAGCGCGTTTGCTGCATTTTCGACACTGAATTTGGTCGAATGGCTTTAGTCTTAGTCGGCGCGATGATTGTTAACAGCATAGAAACCGTGTGGCATGGCGTAGTAACACCGCCAACTCGTTCTACTGTTCAGCACTTTGATTATGCAAACGAGGAACACCGCCTAGAAAAAGGTCAGGAGTTTGGTAGATTTAATATGGGCTCAACGATTATTATGCTATTAGCGGATGATAATAAAGCGAGTTGGGACGAGGAGTTTCAACCCGGCAGTTCGGTAAAACAAGGCGAGAACATTGGTCGCTCAAACTAAGTAGATCGGGTTTAGCCAAAGGGCATAAAAGGCGATAGCCGTAACCCGACCTAACGAAGCTGTATGCGTCGGGTTACGCTTCACGCTAACCCGACTAAAGTTTATAACAGCCTAATGCAACAAGCCTTGCAGCAAACCATTTAATTTATGCACAAACGCAGACGGGTCATCTAATTGCCCACCTTCACTGAGTATCGCTTGATCAAATAAGATATGGGTTAAGTCTGAAAAGCGACTGTCGTCTTGTTCGTCTTTTAAGCGTTTAACCAGAGCATGGTCAGGATTAACCTCAAAAATCGGTTTTCTACCCATGCCCATACCACCCATTAACTGACCAGCATCTTTCATAATACGCTCCATGTTTAAGCTCATACCGTAGACATCGGCGACTAAACACGCAGGTGATGCGGTTAAACGATGGCTTAAACGAACTTCGCTTACTTTTTCGCCTAACACGTCTTTAATTTGTTTCAATACCGATTCAAATTCGCTTTTTACATCTTCTTGCGCTTTTTTATCGTCTTCGCTGTCGAGTTTGCCTAAGTCTAATTCACCTTTAGCAACAGATTGTATATGTTTACCATCAAACTCAGTTAAATTGCTGACTAACCATTCATCAATACGATCCGATAATAATAAGACTTCGATGCCTTTTTTACGGAAAATCTCTAAATGCGGGCTATTTTTAGCCGCTGAGAAGCTATCTGCTGTTACATAATAGATTTTCTCTTGGCCTTCTTGCATACGGCTAACGTAATCTTCTAAGCTCACATCTTGTTTACTATTGTCAGTATGCGTCGAGCTAAAACGCAATAATTTCGCAATGCGCTCTTTATTGCTGTAGTCTTCAACAATACCCTCTTTTAAGACTGCACCAAATTCTGTCCAGAACGTTTCGTATTTTTCGGCCTCGTTTTTCGCTAAGTTCTCTAACATACCCAGTACTTTTTTAACGGAACCGGATTTTATCGTGCTGATTTGTTTGCTTTGCTGCAATATTTCGCGTGATACGTTTAGAGGTAACGAGTTAGCATCAACAATACCTTTAATAAAGCGCAAATACCGTGGCATGATTTGCTCAGCATCATCGGTGATAAAGACTTTACGCACATACAGTTTTACCCCATGTTTCGTGTCTCTATCCCATAAATCAAACGGTGCGTGGCTAGGCACATAAAGCAATAGCGTATATTCGTTATTGCCTTCGACTTTGCTATGCACATAGGCTAGTGGGTCTTGATAATCATGGCCTACATGTTTATAGAATTGATTGTAATCGTCCTCAGAAATATCTTGTCTCGCTCGAGTCCATAAAGCCGACGCAGTATTAACCGTTTCCTCAACGATTTCCGGTTCTGGCTTGGCTTTGTTTTCAACATCAGCTTCACCGTCTTCAGTTTCATCATCCGCCATAGACGGCATGACTTCTTTATCCATTACGATAGGTAACGAAATATGATCGGAGAATTTTCTAATAATCGAACGTAGCCGGTAACCATCTAAAAATTCATCTTCGCCGTCTTTTAAATGCAACACGATTTCCGTACCGTGTTTAGCTGTTTCTAAAGCCTCTATTGTGTACTCACCTTCTCCAGAGGATTCCCAGCGCGTACCTTCATCGATTGCAGAACCTGCTTTGCGCGTCGTTAACGTCACTTTATCCGCGACGATAAATGCCGAGTAAAAACCGACGCCAAATTGACCGATTAACTCGCTATCTTTAGCTTGCTCACCAGTAAGTGCTTCAAAAAATTGTTTTGTACCTGATTTGGCTATCGTGCCTATATTTTCTTGCACTTCGGCCCGCGTCATGCCAATGCCATTATCACTGATTGAAACCGTGCGTTGTTCTTTATCAAACGCGATGCGAATTTTTAAGTCACTATCGCCTTCGTATAACCGTTCATCAGTTAATGCTAAAAAGCGCAATTTATCCGCCGCATCAGATGCGTTAGAAATTAATTCACGCAAAAAGATTTCCTTGTTGCTATACAAGGAATGAATCATTAAATGTAATAAATGTTTGACTTCAGTTTGAAAGCCTAAGGTTTCTTTATGTGCATCTACCGTCACTGTGCTGTCTCCTAGTTAAAAGTTATATTGCTTAGAAATGGGGACACACACGTGTTTTTCAAGACTGATTAATACGACGTTTATACCAAAATCCATAAGCTACAACCACGACTACACTTAACACAACACAAGCCAAAACCAGTTGACGTGAATATTGCATTAACAACGCTTCACTCTCACCTAACCAATAACCTAACCAGGCCAAAGCAGACACCCAAATTAGAGCACCGGTTAATGTGTACACAGAAAACTTAATATGATTCATGCTTGCTATCCCGGCTGGCAAAGAAATTAAATGCCGAATAACCGGTAATAAACGCCCAACAAACGTAGACACTTCACCATGCCTCAAGAAAAACTTTTCAACCTTAGTAAATTTTTCTTCGTTGATAAGTAAGTAATGACCGTACTTAAGTAAAAGAGGACGTCCTAACAACTTAGCGACAAAATAATTAGCATAAGCGCCCGCTAAGCTCCCTAATGTGCCGCTTGTTACCACCAGCCACATATTCATCTTACCTTGTTGCACTAAATAACCGGCGGGTGGCATGATAAGCTCGCTAGGCACCGGTAATACTGAGCTTTCCATCGCCATAAGTAAAAAAATACCTAAATATCCCATTGAACCTATGGTTGTTACCAACCAATTTATTAAATCATGCATCATAGCTTCGCCACTTGAATTAAAAGTTAAATTATCTAATCGACCGATTATTATAGCGAGCTTAACAAAATTTATCGGGTTAACATGACAAACATAGCACAACAAGCCTAAATCGACTAATAGCACTCGTTTTTACCTTTTCAGCCTGGTAAAATGCTGGCTTTTCAATCTTGACTTACTGCCTATTACTTTTTGGCTAAAGCAGCCATAACAACATTAAACCGTGCATTCTTCCATACCCGAACCTCCCCGCCCTTACAAATTAGTTGATACATCGGCAGGATTAAGCGCCGTAATAGCATCCAGTTTGTTACATTTAAGTGTCTGGTTAATTTGGCAGAATTTACCCGAACCACAACCAAAAATTGAGCCGCCCAAAGTCATCGAGGTTGCGCTCAATGCCCCCACACCGAGTCAGCCCAAAACAGCAGCGCCCATACCTGCACAACCAATTGTTCCACCCAAACCAGCGCCTGCCCCAGCAAAAAAAGTAGAGCCTCCTAAAGCCAAACCTAAACCGGAAAAATCCAAGCCTACGCCTAAACCCAAGCCAACAGCTCAAGTAAAACCCAAACCTACCCCTACTCCGGATCCCAAACCAGCAGTAGAAGCGCCGCCTGTGTTTAAACCCTTTGAGCCAACGCCTCTGGCTACTAGCACTAATAACTCATCCACAAAAACAAGTAAACCTGCGCCAGCAGCGAGTGCGCCGACAGCAAATGCAGAGCCTATGGTTAAAGCCGTATACTCATCTGCTTCGCTGCATAACCCACCCACACATTATCCTCGCTTAGCTCAAACACGCGGCTGGGAAGGCACTGTTCATTTGTTAGTAAAGGTTTTGGCTAATGGCTCAGCCGGAGAAATCAAAGTTGTGCAAAGCAGTGGTCATGACATTCTCGACGAATCCGCTGTCGAACAAGTTAAAAGCTGGCGTTTTCTCCCTGCGCACAAAGGCAAGCAAGTTATCGAAGATTGGGTCAAAGTTCCTATTGCATTTAAATTCAAACACTAAGGTCTGTTATGATACAACTTACTTCTGCTAACATTGTTCAAGTAACATTGTGGGTACTAATCGCATTTTCGGTTATTACCTGGACAATCATTTTTTTAAAATCATGGATGCTATGGTCCATCAATAGGAGAAACCGGTCATATACCAAGACCTTCTGGGCTGCTAGCGATTTAAATGCAGCGGCCAACTTAGACCAGGATACAAGTGCTATTGGACGTATTGCGGGTATTGGCTTTCATGCGATTAGCGATGTCAGAAACAATGCATCAACCATGTTAGAATTAAGCGGTGATATTCAATCTATTTTAGAGCGCTCATTACGCCAACAAATTAGTAAAGAGCGAAAAACCTTAGAGCAAGGACTTTCGCTACTCGCATCAATAGGCAGCACCTCACCGTTTGTAGGTTTGTTCGGCACTGTTTGGGGCATTATGCATGCGTTACAAAGTATTAGTGAAGCAAAATCAGCAAGCTTAGATGTCGTTGCAGGACCTATAGGTGAGGCGCTAATGACCACAGCAATAGGTATTGCCGCCGCTATCCCCGCTGTACTGGCTTATAATTATTTTATTCAACGCATTAAATCAACTGAAGCAGAGTTAGAGTACTTTGCAACTGACTTTTTAAACCTAGCGGTTAAAGCCGGACTAAAAGCCAATTCGGGAGAATAATCATGGCGTTAAAAACAGAATCGTCATCCAATCGGGAGGCTATGAGCGAAATTAACGTCACGCCCTTAGTGGACGTTATGTTAGTTTTATTAGTTGTTTTCATCGTTACAGCGCCCTTATTAACTCAAGCCGTGCGGGTAGACTTACCCAAAACTGAAAAAACAGATCCTGCCCCTTCTGATCATCTAGCGACAATAGCTATCGATGCACAAGGCCAGATTACATTGAATGAAAAAGTCGTTGCTTTAGAACAACTAGAGCCAGAATTACGCAAATTACACGAATCTGACCCAGAACTCACCGTGCAATTACAAGCGGATACTGCGGTCGTGTATGGCAAAGTTGCTGAAACAATGGCTGTCGCTCATAAATCCGGCATTAATAAATTAGCCTTTATCACACGAGAATAATTTGTAGCTTAACATATTTTCTATGGTCATTATTGACAATATACAGACAAACAGTAGATACTAGAACCTCCTACAACAACGATGTAAAGGTGATTTATGTATTTACTGAAAACCATAGGATTTGTTGTTACTTTATGGATGCTCAACACCAGCACTACCTTAGCTGCTCCTGTTAATATTAATACAGCAGACGCGCAAACAATAGCAGATGCTTTAACAAATATTGGCCTGAAAAAAGCCGAAGCCATTGTTGCCTACCGTACTAAAATCGGTGGATTTAAAACAATAGACCAACTAAGTGAAGTCTCTGGAATTGGTGAAAAAACCATCGAAATGAATAAAGCGGATATATTACTAACTGATACAGGTTCCGCACCGGCATCCACCGAGGTAAAAAGCCCACCTAATAAGAAGTAGAGTTTTTTTAGAGGAGGTCAATAAAACCTCCTCATCAATAAACATTAGACATAAAAAAACCCGCAAATCCGTATAGGTATGCGGGTTTATTAAGAGGGTGC
>CAWUNX010000224.1:0-6766 GCA_963923905.1 uncultured Methylocucumis sp. | reverse complement strand
AAATTGTTTAATGCTTTATGTCGATGTAACACAATTTTTTGCCCGGCAGCAAATTTAAACAAAACATCAGCAATATGCCCTTCGCTGTCAACATCTAAAATGAAATACCATAAATGCTCAAAGTTGCCTAAGGTTTGCCAACGAATACGGCTATCTTCAAAACGGTATAAACTCATACTATGCTCCTCTATTTTAGTTGGTGAAAACGGCATCATAGCGGCTTAACCGGATTCGGTAAGCAGTGATTTTCCCCATAAACACGGGCGATTTACCCGTAACAGATTAATAGCGAATTTCTACCAAGACTCACCTAGGTTTTATGTCAAAATAGTGTGTTTAAATCCCCCCTCCCTTTTTTTAGACGAGATAATTATGAGTAATGTTTTTAGTTTTACCGGAACCGTTGGCCGCGATGCCGAAGTGAGATACACCCCAGCGGGCCTAGCTATACTGACAGTTTCTGTCGCCAATAATGTCGGCTTTGGCGACAAACAACAAACCTTATGGGTACGCGTCAGCGTGTTTGGCAAACGTGCCGAAGGCGCTTTGCAAAATTACTTAAAAAAAGGTCAGCAAGTATTTGTTTCCGGCGAGTTATCGCTCAATGAATACAAAGCGCAAGATGGTAGCGCTAAAACCAGCTTGGAATTAAATGCCAATATCATTGATTTAGTTGGCAAAAGAGCCGAATCTAGTGCTCAAAGCTATGATTATTCAACAGCTAAACCAGCAGCGCGTAGTCAAGCAGCAAATACTAGCTTAGATAATTTTGACGAACCTTATGATGATGGTATCCCTTTTTAATAAGCCGATTTCAATCGGCTGAGTAATCGGCATCAGTTGTAACCAATAGCTTTACCAAGGGGTTTTTATGAGCCAAGACGACAATTATTTTGTTATCGAATCCACCGAGCAAAAAAAAATTGATGTTAACGACCTTAAAATTGGCATGTTCGTCTCTGCTCTGGACAGGCCTTGGCTACAAACCAATTTTTTGTTTCAAGGCTTTGAATTAAAAACCCCAGAAGATATAGAGGCGGTACAACAGCAATGCGAATACGTTTATATCGACACCACCAAGGAAACTAAGGTAGAACGATTTAACAAATTCAATACAGCCTATAGCCTCGATTATTTAGAAAAAGCCATACCGCCTAAGCCGCGCACCGATATAAAACACGAAATCAAAAGCGCCGTAACCGTTCATAGAAAAACCAGTAATTTGGTAAAAACGTTTATGGAAGAGGTGAAATTTGGTAAGCCTATAAACGCTATGGCCGCTAAAGTTGTCGTCAATAACTGCGTTGAAAGTATTTTAAATTCGCACAATGCCTTAATGCTATTAACGCAATTAAAAAAGCGCGATGAGTACACGGCACAACACAGCATGAATGTCTGTATTTTTTCGATTGCCCTAGGCCGACAAATCAATTTATCTACCCCGGAGTTAAACAAAGTCGGCTTATGCGGACTGATGCACGATATGGGCAAGATGTTGATTCCAAATGAAATATTAAATAAGCCCGGTCGATTCACCGCTGAAGAATTGGAAATCATGAAACAGCATACCAGCAAAGGTTACCGGTTGTTGCTGAATACCGCTGACATGCTTGGTAGTGCCATAGACGTGGCCCACATGCATCATGAGCGTTTAGATGGTAAAGGCTATCCAAGGCAATTAACCGCAGAACGCATTAGCCATTACGCCAAAATAGTCGCTATTACAGATATGTATGACGCCATTACCAGTGATCGCGTCTATCAAAATGGCCGTTCACACCTAGATGCGATTAAACTGCTCACTGAATCATCGATGAACGGTCATTTAGATTCTGGCCTAACGATGAAATTTATCGAGTGCTTAGGCATTTATCCGGTAGGCAGTGTGGTCGAATTAACCAGCGGTGAAACTGGCTTAGTCATAGAAATACACGCTAAAGCCAAACTAAAACCCAAAATATTAATGCTAAAGGATCAAAATAATAAAACCTGCAATCCTTTTGTCATTGATTTATCGTTAGACAGTTACCGTCAATATGGCATTAAAAAAATACTGCGCGCGGAAGAATGTGATATAGACTTAGTTCGCCACTACCAAAACGGCTTACTAGAACGCTCTATATCTACCGCCTAAACCTAACTGTCCCTTATCCAATCCACTTATGTCCATACCTTATTGGCGTTTATCTAGCTTTTATTTTTTTTACTTTGCGGCTCTTGGCAGCTTTACCCCCTATTGGAGTTTATATTTAAAAAACGTCGGCTTTAATAACGTTGAAATAGGTGAGCAGTTTGCGTTATTAGTTGGTGTTAGAATTTTAGCCTCGAATTTTTGGGGCTGGATAGCCGATCACACTGAGCGGCGCTTGCTGATTATCCGCACGACTTCGCTGATTTCGGCGATGGTTTTTGCCAGTTTTATGTGGGCTAAGGGCTATCTTTGGTTTGCAGGGATTACGGTAGCACTGAGTTTTTTTTGGAATGCAGGTCTGCCCCAGTTTGAAACCGTGACTTTGTTGCATCTTAAAGAAGAGCCGCAACGCTACAGTAAAATTAGACTTTGGGGCTCTATAGGCTTTATTGTTGCGGTATCCAGTGTAGGCGAAGCTATAGACCGTTTTAGCTCTGCTGTCTTACCGATTGCTATTACTGCATTGCTAGCTTTAACTGGGTTTAGCGCACTATTCGTACCTAAGGCGCACTCCGCACAACACGATGCTGAACCTGTTGGTTTTCTACGTCTATTATTTAAAACCGAAGTGCTCATGTTTTTACTGGTAGGCATGTTAGTGCAAGTCGCCCATACACCCTATTATGTGTTTTATTCTATTTATCTGAAACAACAGCATTATGCAGGCTCCATCATCGGTGGTTTATGGGCATTAGGCATTGTCGCCGAAATCTTATTATTCTTAGTTATGAAGCGACTGCAAACCCGGTTCTCTATGCGGAGTATTTTTTTAACGAGTTTATTGCTTTCTATCGTCAGATGGTTACTGATTGGCTTTTTCCCCGAAAATTTATACCTGTTATTGTCTGCGCAACTGTTACACGCAGCGACATTTGGCGGTGTTCACGTCGCGTCGATTCACTTTGTGCGCATGTATTTTGGCAAACTACATCAGGGCAAAGGTCAAGCTTTATATGCTAGCTTATGCTTTGGTTTAGGTGGCATGATAGGCAGTTTTTACGGCGGTTATTTTTGGGATAAAGCCGGAGCTGATTTTGTCTTTTCAATCGGAGCTTGTGCTTGTGCGCTGGCATTATTGCTTAGCTTTATTTGGATAGGCCGCAACCCGCATAGATTTAACGCTTTCAGCTAAAATAATGCGCCAAAGCTTAACCCTTATTAAAACCTATAGGACATACTGTGTTTGAAATTATTAAAAGTGGCGGTTGGATGATGTTACCGCTGATTTTATGCTCAATGACCGCAATGGCGATTATTGCCGAACGCTTTTGGAGTTTACAACGAAAAAAAATCATCCCGCCGGGTTTGGTTAAACAAGTATGGGCGGTATCGCGAGAAAAAAACTAGATGACAACATTTTAGACCGGCTGAGAGACAGCTCGTGTTTAGGCTATATCATGGCTGCCGGCCTTGCTAACAGTCATTATGGGCGTGATGTCATGAAAGAATGTATAGAAGAAGCCGGTCGGCAAGTGGTTTATAAGCTCGAACGGTATTTAAACACCTTAGGCACAATTGCCTCAGTTACACCGTTACTCGGCTTACTCGGTACGGTCGTCGGCATGATTCAAGCCTTTAGCGCTATCGTTGCTCAAGGCATTGGTGACCCCGCAGTATTAGCCGAAGGTATTTCCGTCGCGCTAATTACGACGGCGGCAGGACTCACCGTTGCAATTCCTAGCTTAATTTTTCACCGTTATTTTGAACGCTTAGTCGATGAATACATTATCGAAATGGAAGCCGATGCGCTGAGGCTCGTCGATATTTTGCATGGCGAACGCGAGGTATTACTATGAATTTTCGCAGAAAACGCCGGATTCCCCCGGAAATATCAATGACCTCAATGGTTGATGTGGTGTTATTGCTATTATTTTTCTTCATGTCGTGCAGCACATTTAGCCGACAAACCGAAGTCAAAATAAACCTACCCGAAGCCGACACCGAAGCCGCTACCGATTACCCTAACAGCGTCATTTTATCGATAGATGCGGATGGTAACTACTACTTACAAGGTAGTGACGGGCTAACCCATGAACTCGTCAATAAAAAAATCGATACCTTAGTGCATGCCTTACGCAAAACTGGCGTTAATCCTGAACAAACTCCGTTTATTATAAACGCCGATGGTAATAGCCCACATCAAGCCGTCATTAACGCCCTGCAAGCCTCTAATCTCGTAGGGTTTAACCATATTAGTTTTTCTACACTCAGACCGGATGCACAACCATGAACTTAACAACTCAACTCGCCAGACTTAGCCAATGGGCTGAACGCGTCTGGTATAAAGACCCCTTCATAGGCGTATGGTTAATGCCATTCGGTTTTTTCTATAGCGACATCGTTCGGTTTAGAAAATTTTTATACCGTATGGGCGTATTAAAAAGTCATAAGCTCGCCGCGCCAGTCATTATTGTCGGCAATATCACGGTAGGCGGCACGGGCAAAACACCTCTAGTGATTTGGTTAGCTCAGTATTTACGCCAACAAGGTTATAACCCTGGCGTGATTAGCCGAGGATTTAAAGGCCAAACGCAACCTTCGCCGCAACTAGTCAGCGTCCATAGCACGCCTGAACAGGTCGGCGATGAGGCCATGCTTATTGCCAAACACAGCGGTTGCCCGGTCGCTGTTTGCCCAGACCGAGTTGCAGCCGGTCGCCTACTGATTGAACAACATCAGTGTAGCCTTATTATCGCCGATGATGGACTACAACATTACGCGTTACAAAGAGACATAGAAATCGCTGTTATCGACGGCCAACGCCGATTTGGCAATAGCTATTGCCTACCCGCCGGCCCTTTACGCGAGCCGATTAACCGCTTACAAAGTGTGGACTTAATTGTCGTCAACGGGGAGCGCTACGAAGATAACGAACTCGCTATGCGCATGATTGGCACACACGCGATTAATTTAACAACAGGACAAACCAAAGCCCTATCAGAGTGGGCGGGCCTGTCATGCCATGCCCTAGCAGGCATAGGTAATCCACAACGCTTTTTTGATTTATTACAAACCGCAGGTTTAGTCTGCGATACGGTCAGCTTTCCCGACCACCATCTATTCCATGCCAGCGATATTCAATTTAACGATACCAAGCCAGTACTGATGACAGAAAAAGATGCCGTTAAATGCGTAACCTTTGCCGATGAGCGGCATTGGTATGTGCCGATTACCGCCGAACCAGAACAAGAGTTTGTACGGCGGTTAATGGAGATAGTTAACAATAAACTATAAAAATAGCTTACAAAACAATATCATTGATACATGAAGAAATAACGGCCTCAGGATTTAAACTACCCTGCCCCCTTTTAAAACCAATATCGTTATATTACTTGGCTTTTCCAATAATCGTTTTCAACCCGCCCTTAACGCTTTGTTGCACTATCAGTGCATAGTTGAAACGCTTGGGACAGGATTGCATGATGTGTATTCGCCTTGGATAGGCTTGCGTACGATTTTAGCATTCTTTGGTGCATAGAATGCACCCTACTTGGCTACCAGCAATCGTCCGGCGCGTCCCTGACCGACTCGTTGGGCTGAGCAATAGCACCAAAACAAAGCAACCACCGTTCAGCAGCTAGCCATGCTCCACAAGCCGCCCTTCCGCATATTTGTGCAAGAGGCTGGAAATAAGGGTTTGATAGGGCAGACCCTCACTTAAAGCACGCTTTTGAATTAAACGCAAGTCTTTGGATGAAATGCGAATATTGATACGAGCATCTTTTTGAAACGTAGCTTTAGCATATTCTTTATGCTGTTTAAGTTCAGAATCAATATTTGCTATTTGAGTGAGGACACCGGAGTCAAAGGCATCCAAAAGCTCTTGTTCTTCAGGGTCAAATTGTTTCATTCGGGTTACCTCGTATAACGTTTTGTGGCTTTACGGCTAGGTATGATTGTTTTTAGAAAAACTTCCTCACCCAATTCAACGAACGGCACTAGATGGGCGTAGCCTTCAATAAGGACAACTGAAATTTTTTGATTCGGGTAACGCTCTTTGTTGGGATGCTCCAAAATATCAACCTCATTACCCGCCTCAATATGAAACACCACATCCTCAAAGCTAACGCCTCTCTCTTTTTTAAGAAGCTTGTTCTTTTCAGGATTCCATGTGTAATGTTTCATGTTGAACACGATAACACACGATGTGTGCTTTGTGTATTCAGTAACCGAATACAGAGAAAACAGACAAAGGCAACCAACAGATTTCCCGTCACCACCAAGCTACAACTTGCACACCCAAAGCCTGACAACCCCGAAGCCCCTAGGGTTTTAAATTTGGAATTGCTGTATATAGACCGACTTCATGCTAGCGCGTTGGAAAATATGGTTAAGCCGAAAGGGTGTGCTTCGTAAAATGGCGGGTTATGCTGCCATAACCCGCCCAAAGCCAATATCGTTATATTACTTGGCTTTTCCAATAATCGTTTTCAACCCGCCCTTAACGCTTTGTTGCACTATCAGGCATAATTGAAACGCTTGGGACAGGGTTACAAAACCCCGTCCCGCTCAAGACAGGGTTGCATGATGTGTATTCGCCTTGGATAGGCTTGCGTACGATTTTAGCATTCTTTG